>JBBRGD010000046.1:0-9724 GCA_038241065.1 Flavobacteriales bacterium | reverse complement strand
TGGCTTACCAATAAATAGATCCCTATAATCCCCAGGATCACTCCTAAAATAGACATAGGTTTAATTTTTTTTCCGTCAATAATCCACATCATCAAGAGAACCACAAGAGGTTGTGCCGAAATTTGAAGGGCCGCAAAGCCGCTGTCCACATATTTAAGGGCCCAGACAACAATTCCGTTTCCAAATGCCAGGAACAGGAATCCTGCAATTACAGTATTGAGAAATTGTTTTTTTGTGATCGAGAGGCTTATCCCCAGGATCTTGCAGAGGATAAATATTAAAATTCCCGCAGAGACAAACCGGATGGAAGCCAGCATAAAAGGAGGCAATTCGGTAACCGCAACTTTATTTAAAAGATAAGTAGATCCCCAAATAAAGTAAATGGAAAAGAAAGCCAGAATAACAAGGCTTGGATTTGGAGTTTTACCCATAAAAAATAATCTACATTCAAAAATGCAATATTAAGCATAATACACAAGTGATTAAGTCAATTATCATGAGTTTATTTCTACTATTAAAATACTATTTTCCTATTATATCTAAATCCCATATTTTCTGGAACCAAATTTTTAAAGCCTGAAAATGTTAAGGCTAATTTAACAACACTTTATATAAAATTTATTAAAGTTAAAATTCATACAGAGTAATTTTAGTGTAACTAATCACTCAATAAAAATAAATATTATGGCTGAAATTAAGATCACCAAGAAGGCTCCGGTATGGCCTTGGATTCTTCTACTTCTCATTGTAATTGCCGGAATTATCTTTTTTTTCTACTATACATATTCAAAGGATGATGATGCATTAGATACTTCAAATAATGTAAAGGAGGTAACTTTTACAGAAAATCAATCTATAATTTCTATGAGCCCAATAAACAGCTAATTAAATTATAGGAATGCAGCTATTCACAATAGATAATTACCCTTCCACCCAATTTCGGTGTAATACAAATTGTAACTATTTTGAAAATTTAAAAAATATTGATTGAGGTTCCTTATCACACATTCTAAGGACTATTCTGTATTTAATATTTAACCATAACCATTAAAATATAAAGATCATGAAAGAGCAAAAAAAACATTTGTACTATTTGGATGAATTATCAGATTATAAAGTAGATAATCACTACCCGGATGTGACGGGATGGAGTGTAAAGGATAGGGATAATAGAGTAATTGGAAAAGTTGATAATCTTTTGGTGAATAAGAACCTTTTGAAGGTGGTGTATTTAGATGTAGAAGTCGACAAAACCATTATAGATGCGGACTACGACCCGTATAGTAATTCACAAAATTCAGAAGTGCGGGAATTTGTAAATAAGGAAGGAGAAAATCATGTAATTATTCCGGTGGGCATGGTTCATATCCATGAAGATCAAAAATATGTTCATACAGAAAGTATCAATTACCAAACCTTCGCCGAAACTAAAAGATTTTCTTCAGGAGCTAATCTGGATCGTGAATATGAAGTAAATGTTCTGGAAAGTTATAGAAGGACTAATCAAGATAATAACCTGACAAATACAGACCACAAAAAAGAATCTCCATACCGTGCTGATCGTGAGGAGGCAACGGAAAACAAGTTAACTTCAAACTCCGATATGAGTGAGGAACGTAGAAAATTAGAAGATGAACGGCATAAATTGAAGAAAGAAAGGTTAAAATTAGAGGAGGAAAGAGGTAAGTTGGAGAGAGAAAGAAATAGGCAGAATTATAAAAGAGATTCTGAATCCAATCCTTCCGTAAATAAAACAGAGAGGGAAGAAACCCATTCCAATTCAGAAAGATATACGGATGATGATTCATTTTATGAACGAGGAGAATTTGACTAATTAGAGAATTAGCTAATTAAGATTAGTAATTGAAAATGCCGTGAAATCGTAAAATTAAATTCTGGCAGTCAGGCAAATAGATATTAAGCTTAAAAAGCTACTAAAATTCTTCAATAAAAATAAAATCAGAATAGGTCAAAATATAGTAAAAAAATGAAAAAACCACCTAAGCATACTTCCGATAAAATTAAAGATCTGGAGAGAAATAAGGAAGACGGACAAGATCAGTTTTTAACAACAAATCAAGGTTTACGTATTAATGATGATCAAAATTCGCTAAAAGCAGGAGATAGAGGGCCCTCCCTGCTGGAAGATTTTATACTTCGAGAAAAGATCACCCATTTTGATCATGAGAGAATTCCAGAGCGAATTGTTCATGCTCGAGGCTCTGGAGCGCATGGTTATTTTCAGGTCTATGAGCCCATGAAAAAATATACAAAGGCTGGATTTTTAAATGATCCCAGTAAAAAGACTCCTGTTTTTGTTCGTATTTCAACAGTAGCAGGTTCTACAGGATCAACAGATCTTGCACGAGATGTGAGAGGATTTTCGGTTAAGTTTTATACAGATGAAGGAATATATGACTTGGTAGGAAACAATATGCCTGTATTTTTTATTCAAGATGCCATTAAATTTCCGGATCTCATTCATGCCGTGAAACCAGAACCCGATAAAGGTTTTCCTCAAGCAGCATCTGCTCACGATACCTTTTGGGATTTCATTTCCCTAATGCCAGAATCTGCGCATATGATCATGTGGGTAATGTCTGATAGAGCAATTCCAAGAAGTTTAAGAATGATCGAAGGTTTCGGGGTTCATACTTTTAGATTTGTAAATGAGCATGGAGAGTCACATTTTGTTAAATTCCATTGGAAACCCTTACTGGGAACACATTCAGTGCTATGGGATGAGGCAGTTAAAATTTCAGGAGCAGATTCAGATTTTCACCGTCGTGATCTCCATGATGCCATTGAAAAAGGAGATTTTCCTGAATGGGAACTTGGCGTTCAGATTATTCCGGAAGCAGATGAACATAAATTCGATTTTGATCTTTTAGATGCGACAAAACTTGTGCCAGAAGAAGAAGTTCCCGTTCAACGAATTGGGAAAATGACCTTGAATAGAAACCCGGATAACTTTTTTGCAGAAACGGAACAAGTAGCATTTCATCCGGGACATTTAGTTCCTGGAATTGAATTTAGTAATGATCCCTTGCTGCAAGGGAGGTTATTTTCTTATACAGATACTCAGTTGTCTCGTTTGGGAAGCCCTAACTTTCATGAGATCCCTATAAATCGATCTGTTTCTCCTATTCACAATAACCAGCGAGATGGACATATGCGGCAAGAGATAAATAAAGGGCAAACTAGTTATCATCCTAATTCCTTAGGTGGAGGCTGTCCTTTTCAAGCAAAGATAAGTGAAGGGGGATTTAGCAGTTATGGAGAAAAAATTGATGCATTTAAGATCAGGGAACGCAGTGAAAGCTTTAAAAATCATTTTAGTCAGGCAACTTTGTTCTTTAACAGCCAGAGTGAGGTGGAAAAACAACATATAGTGGATGCGCTTAGTTTTGAACTTGGAAAAGTGAATTCTATTGATATTCGCAAACGGATGGTTGGAATTTTATCTCAGATTAATGATAGGTTAGCTAAAGATGTTTCTAAAAATCTTGGGATGAGCAGTGTTCCAGAACCAGAAAAACCAATAAATAAAGGAGTTCCTGCAGATGCCGACCAAAGCCGATATGAACCAACCAAATCTAATCCTAAAACAAAATCTTCTGAAGCACTGAGTTTAAGATTTGATAATCCTAAAACGATAAAAACAAGAAATATTGCTATTTTGTGTTCAGATGGAGTAGATGATGATTCTTTGGAACAAATGAAGTCTGCTCTCAAGAAAGAAGGAGCTTATGGAAAAATTGTTGCTACTCATAGCGGTGAAATTAAGACTGCCAATGGAAAAATGCTAAAAGTGGATGATAGTTTCCTTACCGGAGTACCTTTTGTTTTCGATGCCTTTTATGTGCCTGGAGGTAATAAGAGCATTGAAGCATTACTTAAGGAACCTGCGGTCAAGGAGTTTATGGAGCAAGGTTTTAAACATTTAAAACCAATAGCTGCCGATTCTCAAGCAAAAAAACTATTGGATTCAACCAATTTTGGAAATAAAATAGAGGATAAAAAAGCAGGAGTTATCTTAAGTGGTTCAAAGGTCACATCAAAGGAGACCTCTGCATTTATAAGCCTTCTAGAAGATCATAGAGTCTGGTCCAGAATGGATTTAATGTAAAGCTTTGTATCAATTACTTTTATTGATGGGTTAAGAAAAATGTATTTTTCTTAACCCATTATTTTTTAGGTAAAGCTTTTGAACCTAAAGTTTCTTGCAATTCTTCATCACCCCGGAAAGTTTGTTCGTGTATGTACCGGGTTTATGTTCTTCTCATTTTCTTTTGCATTTTTTACTGTTTTCGCATCGCCTTCATTTCCTGGAACAACTCTTTGAACAGGCCGCGGGCGATCAATAATTTCATTATTTCATTTGTTCCGGCATAAATTCTGGCAACCCTGTTATCTACATACATTCGGGCAATTGGGTAATCCCACATATAACCGTAACCCCCAAAGAGCTGCAGACATTCATCTACTACTTTAGAGTGCATTTCTGTAGCTGAATATTTTGCCATAGAAGCACTTTCGGCAGTAAGTTTATGGTCCGCCAATAATTGAATACAACGATCTACAAAAGTTTGATGAATTTGTAATTGGGTAGCGCATTCTGCAAGTTTAAATTGCGTGTTTTGGAAACCAGCAATGGGTTGCTTAAAAGCTGTTCTTGTAGAGGTGTATTCAATGGTATCCACGATTGCGCCTTCTGCACCTCCAATGGCAGTTATGGCTACAGACAAACGTTCCCTGGCCAATTCTGTCATCATAATTTTGAAACCGCTTCCTTCCTCCCCCAGCAAATTCTCTTTTGGAACTTTTACGTTGTCAAAAAATAATTCGCAGGTATCCTGGGCTTTCATTCCCATTTTTTTGAATGGAAATCCCTTTTCAAAGCCTTCGGCAGCACTCTCCATGATCAATAAAGAAACCCCTTCATTTTCTGATCCGGGATTAGTTTTTACCGCTACTATTGCCATATCACACATAAAACCATTCGTAATAAAGGTTTTTTGGCCATTTACCAAATAATAGTCTCCTTTATCTACCGCTGTTGTTCTAATGGCCTTAAGATCACTGCCACAGTTCGGTTCTGTCATACCAATAGCTGTGATAATTTTTCCAGTTGCCATAATGGGCAGGTATTTTTGTTTTTGAGCTTTACTTCCGTGATTTAAAATATAAGGCGCTATAATGTCTGAGTGCAGTGAAAAACCCGGTCCTGAGATGCCTTTTTTAGCGAATTCTTCAATAAGTAAGGCGTTGAAGCTAAAATTTAGACCACTGCCGCCATATTGCTCTGGCATATCCATGCAGAGTAAACCTAAGTCTCCGGCACGTTCCCAAATTTCCCGACTTACCATACCGTCTTTTTCCCATTGTGGAATTTGATCCTGAATTTCGTTTGTTATGAAATCCTGAACCATTTTCTGCATCATTTTATGTTCTTCTGATGCATATATTTCACGCTCTAGTAATATATTTTGTAACATAGGTCTCAATATTTTGATAGGTTCATTTTTGTAGAATATTCTGTTGTTTCCTGCTTTTTCTATTCGCTCATTGAGTGCTATTAAAGGATTTATTATTTTGATTTTCACTCTGAAATAGTTAAAGATCATCTAAATAAAATAGATTTGCAAGGCCTTTCTCAAAAAGAAATCGCCATAATATCCCTACCGATTCAGTTTGAAGAGTACAGCCTGGAAGGCATTAAAGAATTGCGCGAAAATAAACTAACGCAGGAAATTTTGCGCGGCAATTGCTGGAGAACAATAAAGAAATAAAAGATCTATTTAAATACACCAATTCGCAAATGGGGAAGATTTCTTCAAAAAGCGATAAAGATACATCCCTTAATCATGCTTTTCAGTTAATGATTGGGGGTTATGTGTATTTTACTCTTCTTTCGAAGTTCAATAAAACATTTGTTACTACGGATTTGAAAAAAGAAGAAACCTGGGAAAAATTTGATAAAGCCCTTGAAAAAACAATTGATCTCTTTAATGAAAAATAACCCTGAGCAAACTGGTGTTCAAACCGAAATCCTGGAAGCCTTTCTGTTTATACGGGAAATATATATACTGCTTATCAAGATTAAGGCACCTCCAACTAAAATATTCCAGGTCAATATTTCATCCAAAATAAAATGACCCAATAAGATCGCGGATATTACTTCTAGGTACATCAATGTGGTCGCGGTAGATGCTGTCAGATATTTCAGGCCAAAAAAGAAGAGTTTAAAAACGACAATGCCAATTAAAAAACCATAGAAAATCCCTGTGGCCAGATGGTCTATTTCGGCAGTGGGCAAACCTATTAAAAAAGGAATAAATAAAACAGCGCCTACAATGTTCTGATAAAAGATCATTTTGTTCTGGCTGTAATTATGGGTTTCAGTTTTAAAAATAATCACCGTAACTGCGTACCCAATGGAAGCTCCAATTGCAGCAAGCATTCCAATAAAATCCCTGGATTCAAAATCAAAAGGTTTACCTGCATAAGTAATAATTATACCGGTAAACGCAAGTAATAAAAATAGCAATTGCGCCATTTTTACTTTCTTCTTAAGAAACAGGATTTCTATCGCGGTGACAAAAATTGGATAGGTATAGAATAGCACTACCGCATTCCCAATGGAGGTATAAATAAACGCAATTAAGTACAGGTACATTCTAACGGCATTTATAGAAGAGGCCATCAACATTCTTTTATTATTCCCTTTAAAGTGCAGATCTCCTTCTTTCCACAAAAGTGGGATTAGTAAAATTATTGGGATCGCAGTTCTAAACCAGGCGATAGTTCCCGGGGTCATACTGGACATATGTTTAATCAACAACCCATTGTTACCCGCAATTAAGGCACATAATATAACGGCGTACACAGCTTTTTTGACCATCCTAAAATTTAGGCTTCCTTATATTTTAAAAGGAATCAATTTAAAATATTAAACACACAGTTTTGTTCCCGGACTGTTTTAGGCATTTTCCCGTCCTTTGAGACGTTCCGTATGGATCAATTGTTTATCTTCTATTAACATCCCACTACCTTTAATTATATATTCTGATTATTTCCCCGTTCCCTTTTCCGTTTACGCTTCGCACATATCCATTGACTACTCTATCCATAGGAATTGGTATGTGACCCGGGAATAAATCTTTTAATCTATCGTAGGAATCTTCTACCATATCCGGAGATACTACATTTACGCGAATCCCGTTTTCAAGCTCTAAGACAACTGCCTTTACAAAACTGTGAAGTGCTCCATTGACTATTGCCGCGCCGGTAGTTTTTACCACCGGATCATCTGCTAAAACTCCGGTGGTTAAGGTGATGGACCCTCCTTTATTTAAATACGTTCTCCCAATCCGGATTATATTCACTTGTCCCATAAGTTTGCTGTTTAAACCAATGTGGAAGTCTTCTTCTGAAAGTTCATCAAAATTGCCCCATTTAACCGTTCCGGCTATGCAAATAATTGCATCGAGTTTTCCTGTTTTTTCAAACATTTCAACGATGGATTTGCTGTCGGCAATATCTACATTCACATCCCCTGAGTTCCTTCCGGCAATTATGACTTCGTTGATTTTTGAAAAATGGGAAGAAACTTTTTTACCGATAGTTCCCCTCCCTCCTATGATCAATATTCGCATAATATTTTTGTTTTTATAATTCGATATGAATATGATTGTTTTAAAAAATTACAGTTCGGTGCTTAACCTGTTTATGAATTGCGAGATAACTTCTTCATTTCTTTTATAATACGTCCATTTTCCATGACGGGTAGGAATAATCAGTGAAGATTTCTGCATCTGCGTCAAATACGTAGAAATGGTAGACTGAGATAAGCCGGCTCTTTCGGTGATATGAAACACACATACGCCATCATTAAAATGGTCCAGTTCTGAGTGGGGACGAAAATTAGCCTCCGGATCTTTTAACCATTTTAAAATGTTTAACCGGGTCTCGTTGGATAATGCTTTATATATTTCGATTATTTCCATAGTGTAAATATATCAATATTATTTACATATCTAGAATTGTAGATGTATAAGAAAGCGAATTGATCGAAATGAAAAATTTTTCAAAAAGACAGAATAGAAAAGGAACAGCTTGACTGAATGTAAAGATTGATCTGTTGTATTTTACAGGAAGAACTGGAATAAAATTTTGCTTAAAACAGGGGAAATGCATTATTCCCGGCAAAAAGCTAAGAAAGTGCCACAAAAAAAAACTCCAAAAATCCGAAGATTTTTGGAATTATATAATAATCTCAATCTTTATAATTTAAGCCGATTGAAGTTCCTGATCTTTCTTTGATTTTCTATAAAGAAAAGAGGTAAATATGTTCCTTTTTGCAAAGCGAAATTGTCTGTCGGAATTTACGAATTTTACAAAAAGAGGTTTGTTAACCCCAAAATATTCGTAGGTAGTTCCATCTGAAAAAGAGATCTCCATCAAATTTCCCTTATGTTGAAAATCGGTTATCAATGCTTCCGAAGTAGTAACATTGTATTCTTCAAGATTTGCAGCTTTGGTTTCCGGAGCAATGCTCACAAGAAAATGATAGCCATCAATAATTTGCTTGCTTTTTACTTCAGCTTCCGCGTGCTTTTCATCGCTTTCCTGAAATTTATCAGGATGCCATTCTTTTACCAGGTTTCTATAAGAAGTTTTAAGTCCCTTCAAATCGGTACCTGCTTCAACATTAAATAATTTCTTGTATTCATTAACACGCTTCATGTATGCTCTTTTTTAATCAGCCGCGAAATTACGGCTTTTTTCTTTAATAGCAAGAGATATTTTATTAGGGTTTTCAATTCAAATATTTCTGTTACAGAACTTTAAGCTTCGCAAGATTTGACAGTTAAGGATGATCAAACATGTTAGCTATTGAATATGAATTGAAATTTGAAAAAACAGCAGATTGACCTTGCCTTCCATTTTGTGTTTGGCTCCTAATTTATGCGGGTAAGGTAAAAGAAGCTTAAATTGAATCCAGATACAGTTTTCCCACTTTGTCCCTTGCCCAATCTGTTTTCCGAAGAAAAGTAAGACTAGATTTTATGGACGGATTTGAAGTGAAACATTTAATATTGATCCTTTTTCCCAGCTCTTCCCAGCCGTATTTTTCGACCAGAAATTCCAGGATATCGGCCAGTTTTATTCCATGCAACGGATTGTTAAGTTGCTTTTTTGGGAAATTATTTTCAGGATTTTCCATCATTTGTTCAAATTAAAGGATTTTAGATTCAGGAATCAAAACTTTTTATTTTTTGATCTTTATTCTAGTTTCTTTTTACTTCTAACTTCGTACTTCCCACTTCAACCTACCAATCTATAGGTCTGTAATCTTTCAGGAATTTCCCGCACCAGTGTTTTCCTGTATTAATTCCATCAATTAAAGGATCCATAACCCTTGCGGCGCCATCGACAATATCAAGCGGTGGCTGAAAATCATGAACTTCTACTTTTTTCTTTGACAATTCTGCGGGATCTTCATCAGTAACCCATCCGGTATCTACAGCATTCATAAAAATGCCGTCTTTTGCAAATCCTGATGCCGATGTATGAGTCATCATATTTAGTGCGGCTTTGGCCATATTGGTATGTGGATGCCGCTCTTCCTTGCGAAAACGATGAAACTTCCCTTCCATGGCAGATACATTGATAATATGCTTTTGCCCGGTATTCTCTTTTTTCATTAAATTTGAAAGTC
>JBBRGD010000045.1:0-9769 GCA_038241065.1 Flavobacteriales bacterium | reverse complement strand
GATAAGTTTCCTTTTCGAACAAACAAATTTGTAATCCATTGGAAACGAGATGTATTGCAGCCGTTAAACCGGCCAATCCACCACCTATCATTGCTATATCTACTTTTTTCACAAGTTGAAGATACTTAAAATAAAAAAATCCCGGGAAATTCCCGGGATTTTTTTATTTGAAACACTAAAAGAAAATTTTAATTTTCTCCAGTTGCATTTTTAGCTTCTTCTTTTAATTCATCACTGGCGACAATAGCTAACTCAACTCTACGGTTTTTAGCCCTTCCATCTGCGGTAGTATTGTCATATTTAGGTTGGGATTCCCCGTACCATTTAGTATCAAACCGGCCACTTGTAACTCCGTTATTTACTAAATAACCGGATACAGCCTGAGCACGATTTTTAGATAATGTCAGGTTATAACTTTCAGACCCGGTGTCATCGGTATGTCCTTCCACCAAAATATTGGATTTTGGATATTCTTTAAAAATACCGGCCAATTTGTTTAGCGTTTCTTTTGATTTGGCGTTGATATTATATTTTTCTGTATCAAAATATACTCCACTTGCTTCGTCAAAAGTTACGTTTATCCCCTCTCCTACGCGTTCAACTTCTGCTCCAGGGATTTCCTGCTCAATTTTTTTGGCTTGTTCATCCATTCGGCTACCTATATAACCTCCGGCAGCACCACCTACAACACCACCAATAATGGCGCCTAAAGCTGTATTTCCACCTTTGGTATTATTTCCTATAACACCTCCTATTACTGCCCCACTTGTGGCACCAATTACAGCTCCTTTTTGTGTATTGTTGGCATTTCTGGTTGCATCACAACCAAATAACAAGGTTGCACCAAATAATAAAGCTAAAAATTTGTTCTTTCTTATTTTCATAATTGTTTATTTTTAAATTTTATTGAAATCCATTCTTATTACAAAAGGTTTACCTTCCAATATTACTGTTTGTTCCCAGGTCATAGCCGAATCGGTTAAAGAAACCAAATTGAGCCTAAAACCCTGGTTTCCCGTTGTGGATTTATTTCGGCTGTCTGTTGGTTTTAATAAAAAATCGAACATACCTGCAGTGGTATTTCCTTCATCTATTGACCACACAAAATACCTTTCACCGGCTGTACAATCAATTCCCTGTGGAGTATAGGTCCCAGTGTTGTTATTGGAAACAAAACTCCAGGTGCTGCCTGTAAAACACTTGGCAGAAGCATCGTTAAATAAAGTAACATCAAAAATCCCCGTATTATTCGGGTAGGTTACATTGTTTAGAACCCAATCTCCTTTAAAAGTTTTTCGGGCTTCTGTAGCCACTTTGCTGGGCCCACAGGATGCTACTAAAAGAGTAGCAGCAAAAATAAATATCAGTTTTTTCATTCTTTTTAGGTTTTTGTTAAATGTTTGAAAAATCTTATTTGCAAAATTGATGCCTCAAACAAGATTTTTCTTTTTAAAAAAATTAACGTCTCAACAAACGGCTTATTAGGGAAATAACAAGCAATACAACAAAAATGTAAAATATTATTTTTGCAATGTCTGCAGAACCTTCAGCAATGCCACCAAATCCAAAGACGGCTGCCACTAAGGCAATGATTAGAAAAACAACAATAAGTCTGATCATAATGAGTAATTTGTTAGTTAGATGCAACGAAATTACTGTACCTCCCTTCTACACACAAAAGATTATTAATAATTTAACAAAACATCTGTTAAGGTGTCTTAAATAAGCTGGTCAGATCAGAAAGTTTTGCTAATATGCTATCAATTCCTTTAATTTTTGGCTAAGGCGATTCTTTGGCAGATAATGCTGTTCCAGGTTTGCGGCAAATGGAATTGGGGTTTCCAAACTTCCAAGACGCATCACCGGAGCATCCAAATTCTCGAAGCAATTTTCAACAATAAGTGCTGAAATATCTGATCCCACACTCCCAAAAACCGAATCTTCAGTAATTATCAAAACCCTTCCGGTTTTCTTCACTGAATTGAAAATACTTTCCTTATCCAGTGGTTGCAAGGTTCTTAGATCGAGCAGGTCCACTCCCAGATCCGGAAACTCCAGCAAAGTTTCCAATGCCCAGTGGACCCCGGCCCCGTAAGTAATGATGCTCACGTCTGTTCCTTCCTTTAAAAATGCTGCTTTCCCAAAAGGAATTGTGTAATAATTTGTGGGTACTTCCTGACGAATGCTCCTGTAAAGGGCTTTATGTTCAAAAAACAATACCGGATTTGGATCGTTTATGGCTGTATTCATCAAGCCTTTAGCATCATAAGGAAAAGCGGGATAAACCACTTTTAAGCCCGGAGTTTTAGTAAACCAGGCCTCGTTGGTCTGACTGTGAAATGGTCCCGCTCCCACTCCTGCCCCGCAGGGCATCCTAATTACAACATCGGCCGGTTGATTCCAGCGATAGTTAACCTTGGCCAGATAGTTTACAATTGGATTGAATCCTGAAGTTGCAAAATCGGCAAACTGCATTTCCACAATCGCCTTCATGCCTTTAATAGAAAGACCCATCGCGACACCTATTATTCCCGATTCGCAAATTGGGGTATTGCGTACCCGGTCTTTTCCAAATTCCTCTAAAAACCCTTCACTTATTTTAAAAGCTCCCCCGTATTCTGCAATATCCTGCCCCATAAAAATTAAATCTTCGTGACGCTGCATGGACTGCCTTAAAGCTTGTGAGATTGCATCGATAAACCGAATGGTTTCAGACTCTTTACTTTCTTCAAAATGCTGATATTCATATTTTTGATACACATCATTTAACTCATCAGTTTCAGTAGGAACTATATCGACTTCATCAAAAGCAAGTTGAAGATTTTCATTGATCTCAGCCTTAATTTCATTGTGAAATTGTTCATCTATTTTCTCCGACAAAATTCCTTCCTCAGTCAGGAAATTTTTAAAATTCGAAATTGGATCTTTTTGAGCCCATTCTGCCATCAATTCTTTAGGCACATATTTTGTTCCGCTGGCTTCCTCGTGACCGCGCATCCTGAAAGTGAGAAACTCTAGTAAAACCGGACGCGGATTTTTACGAAGGATTTCAGCTATTTCTGAAACTTTAGAAAACACCTCTATAATATTATTTCCATCAATTTGATGGGATTCCATTCCGTAACCAATTCCTTTGTCTATTAAATTTTTGCATCGATATTGTTCACTGCTAGGAGTTGAAAGCCCGTAGCCGTTGTTTTCGATACAAAAAAGCACCGGCAGGTCCCAAACAGACGCTATGTTCAGTGCTTCGTGAAAATCTCCTTCGCTGGTGCCGCCTTCCCCGGTAAATACCGCGGTGAGTTTTTGTTCTTTTTTAAGTTTATGGGCAAGCGCAATCCCATCAGCAACGCCCAATTGAGGGCCTAAATGCGATATCATCCCTACTATTTTAAATTCTTGGGTTCCAAAATGAAAACTCCGTTCACGTCCTTTACTGAATCCGTTGGCTTTTCCCTGCCATTGAGAAAACAATCGGGATAATGGGATTTCCCTTGCGGTGAAAACTCCCAGGTTTCGATGCATTGGCAGGATATATTCGTCTTTTTCCAAAGCGCTTGTAACCCCAACGGCAATAGCTTCCTGCCCAATCCCGCTGAACCATTTGGAGATTTTCCCTTGGCGCAGTAATATTAGCATTTTATCTTCTATCAGCCTGGGCTTCAGCATTGCCCGATAGAGCTTAAGCAGGGTTTGATCGGAAAGGTTTCCTTTGTTGTATACTATAGAAGAAGTAAACTTTGTTTCTGGTTTCATGAAAATGTATTGTCTTTCAAAAGTAATTAATTTTAAGCCTAACTTCATAAACACAAAGAAAAATATAAACTCCGGTTATTTTATTTAACTTTGTTTGTTAACTATAAAAAAATCATCCTAAAATGGCTAATAATAATATCCCTGGTGTAAATTTGGCTGATTTCCTTTCGGATAATCCCAAGCGCAAGCAAAAGTTTGTAAATGAAATTGGAGAAGCCTTTGAAGAGATCGGTTTTGTATCCTTAAAAAACCATTTTTTAAGCGAGGAACTTTCAGAAGAACTTTACAAGGAGGTGAAAGCTTTTTTTGCCCTTCCATATGAAGTGAAACGAAAATATGAAATTGAAGAATTAGGTGGGCAAAGAGGTTATGTTTCCTTTGGAAAGGAACACGCCAAAGGAAAAAAAGAAGGGGATTTAAAGGAGTTCTGGCATTTTGGCCAGGAACCTTCTGCCGATGCCATTTTAACTGAAGAATATACTGAAAACTTAAAAGTTGAAGAATTAAAAGACTTTTATCATACAGGAATGGAAGCCTATCGTATGCTCGAAAAAACGGGGATTTACGTTTTACGGGCCTTGGCATTACGTATAGGGTTGGATGAACATTATTTTGATACTTGGGCAAGCAATGGCAACAGTATTTTGAGACCAATCCATTATCCTCCCATTATTGAAGAACCAAAAGGAGCCGAACGGGCTGGAGCTCATGGAGATATCAATTTAATCACATTATTAATGGGAGCTTCCAGCGGGGGGCTTCAGGTATTGCGAAAAGACGGTATCTGGATAGATGCACTCCCAAAGGCAGACGAACTGGTTATTAATGTAGGAGATATGCTGGAGCGGCTAACCAATAATAAATTACGATCTACCATACACAAGGTAGTAAATCCGCCACAGGAAGAATGGGATAAACCCCGCTATTCAATTCCCTTTTTTATGCATCCACGCAGTGAAATGCCACTTAATTGCCTTGAAGAGTGTATGGATGAAGACCATCCAAAACAATACGAAGATATTACTGCCGGCAAATTCCTGCATCAGCGCCTTGTTGAAATTGGACTGATAAAACAATAAATTATGGCCAAAAAAAAATTGGGATTGGAAGATCTTGAAGGCTTCGTTTTTTCTACCAGCAGCGATTTCGACGCCGGGGAATATAATAAAGAAACTGAATACGAAACGCCTGCTAATAAAAATCAGCTTTTGGAAGCTCATTTCAGCAACAAAGGCCGTGGGGGGAAAACAGTGACAGTAATAAAAAATTTTCAGGGTAAAACTGAAGATTTGATCGAACTTGGCAAACAACTAAAAAAGAAATGCGGGGTTGGCGGTTCTGTAAAAGACCGGGAAATAATTATTCAGGGAGATTTTAGGGAAAAATTAATACAGCTTTTACAAGATGAAGGTTACCGGGTAAAACGTGTGGGAGGATGATCTATTAAAAATATTTATATGGCAAAACAATTGCATATTAGCATTTCGGACAGCTTATCTGAAAGCATTTTAGAACTCAATCTGGAAGGAAAAATTGTGGTGTGGCGCGAAATGCTTTGCGAAGGACCGACAACTTTTCAATTGGGAACTCCAGAATTTATCGCACTCAGAACTCAATTTTTGAGTGACAATTACCAAGTTTCAAACGGAGATTACCAGGAACAATTCCTGGACGAACTCCAAAAACTGGATGATCTTGAAACTTACGAGGAAGTGATCCTGTGGTTTGAATTTGATCTGTTTTCTCACATAAACATGTTGGCAGCTATCAGCCATTTGACTGAAAACAATATTGATCTTCCCATTTACCTGGTTTGCAGCAAAAAAGTAAAGGGCGAAAAGGAATCTATCCCGCTCTCCCAGCTTCCGCTTAAAATTCTGCAAAAGCATTATGAGAATAAAATTCATCTCAATCAGGATGATCTGGAAATGGCCAGTTTGATGTGGCAACTTTACAACGGGAAAAATCCTCAAAAACTTAAAACCCTGATAAAGGTTGAGACCAATTTTGAATATTTGTCGAGTTGCATAAGGGCTCATATAGAACGTTTCCCAAATGCGATTACCGGATTGAATGCGCTGGAAAAAAATATTTTAAAGCTTATCAATAATCATAATATTACCAGTATGAATCAATTGTTGGGATATTCCCTGGAGTATCAGGGCTACTATGGATATATTGATATACAGATCCAACGGGTCATAAATAAACTTCAGTTATTTTATGAAGTTAAGGAACATAAAATTGAATTGACCCCGGAAGGAAACGAAGTCTTGAATGCTTCAAGAAATTTTTATCGAGTTCTAAAAAGTGACGAATATTTAGGAGGAGTGAAGATGTATGATTTTTTATACGATTCTGAATCCCATAAAATATTAAAATTATAATATGAGTTTAAAACCTTCAGAATTTATTCAGAATAAAGACGGTAGTGTTTATCACTTAAATTTACTGCCGGAACATTTAGCACAAACCGTTATTGTTGTTGGGGATCAGGATCGTGTAGATATGGTGACCAAATATTTTGACAAGATAGAATTCCGCATTCAAAAAAGGGAATTTCATACCCAAACCGGAATTTATAAAGGAAAACGAATAAGCGTGGTATCTACCGGAATTGGGACCGACAATATAGATATAGTTTTGAACGAGTTGGATGCCCTTGTAAATATCGATTTTGAAACTAAAACAATAAAAAAAGCATTGACTTCACTTGATATCATCAGGATAGGAACTTCCGGTTCTATTCAGGATGAAATCCCTGTAGATTCCTTTGTTGTTTCTGAAACCGGGATTGGTTTTGACGGGATGTTGCATTTTTATGACTGCAAATCTGTTCAGGAACTCAAATTTTCTGAAGCTCTTGTAAAACAATTAAATTGGCCCGCACATATGGGAATTCCTTATGTTGTTTCCTGTGACGCAGAATTGGCTTTAAAATTCACAGATGGTTTTTACCGCGGGAATACGGTTTCCAATTGCGGCTTTTATGGTCCCCAAGGCCGTGTATTGCGTTTGGCCTTGCAGGATCCGGATCTTAACGATAAAATGGCCGGTTTTTCCTATTTGGATAAAAAAATAACCAATTTGGAGATGGAAACTTCGGCAATTTACGGGCTCTCCAAATTAATGGGCCATCGGGCTGTTTCTTTAAATGCTATTGTCGCCAACAGGGCAAACGGACAATTCAGCAAAAATCCTTCAAAAACCATAGATAATCTAATAAAAGTTGCTTTGGAGAGAATTGTCAGCTAAACTTATTTAACAGAACATTAAATTTCTCGCCCTTTCTATCTTTGTATTTTTGGAGAAATTAAAATACTATGTTATTACCTTCTGAAATCCGTTTAAAACACCGTGACCTGAATTGGTTGAGTTTTAATGAACGGGTTTTGCAAGAAGCTGCGGACAAAATAAATCCGCTTTACGAACGCATAAAATTTCTTGCAATTTTTTCGTCCAATCTTGACGAATATTTCAGGGTGCGGGTTTCACAGCTTCGGCAGATTAAAAAAGTAAAAAAAAGCATCCGGATAAAATTAGCTCTGCGTCCTAATAAAACAACAAAGTTGATCCTTGAAGAAGTCAAACTTCAGCAACAAAAATTTGGAGAAATATATCGTACACAAATTATTCCTGAGTTATCTGAAAATGGGATCAGTCTAATAGATTCTGAACATTTTAATAAAATACAAAAGGAATATGCCGGGGAATATTTTAAAAATAAGATAGCGCCTCACTTAAAAACCTTAAAAATAGATCTATCTGAGAATCCTGAACAATTTCTGGAAAACAATGTTCTTTATTTTGCGATCACCTTTAAAAGCAAGGAACATCTTGGCCTGATTAATATTCCAACCGATAAATGTGGAAGATTTGTGCTTTTTAATAATAACGTAATTACTTACCTGGACGATATTATTAGAAATGAGCTCCCTTCTTTATTTCCGGATGAAATTATATCGGGTGTTTATGAAATAAAATTATCCAGAGATGCCGAATTGTATATAGATGACGAGTTTGACGGAGTGCTGGCAGAGAAAATTTACGAATCTCTTGCACAACGCACTGATGGGCAGGCAACACGTTTGCTATATGATGCGACAATGCCGGAGGTTACTCAGAAAAAACTCAGAAAACTCCTTAAATTGGGTGAAATTGATATGATGCCGGGAGGAGAATATCACAATTTCAGCGACTTCTTTTCCTTTCCGGATCCTACTAATAACCCGAAATTACACTTCGAAAAATTCTCACCGGTAAAGCACAAGGTTTTGGAAAATACCAAAGATTACTTTGCTGAAATTTCAGAAAAAGACCAGTCAGTGCATTTTCCCTATATGTCATTTAGTTATATTGAAAGTTTTCTGGAACAGGCTGCCAATGACCCCGATGTAGAAGAAATTAAAATTTCACTTTACCGCGTGGCCGATGAATCTAAACTTACCTCTATTCTTATCAAAGCACTTGAAAAAGGAAAAAGGGTCACAGTTTTTGTCGAGGCCAAGGCCAGGTTTGACGAGAAAAATAACCTGGAATGGGGGCGAAAATTTAAAGAAAAAGGAGCCAAAGTTATTTTTAGTTTTCCAAAAATAAAGGTGCATTCCAAGATTTTACTGGTGGTGCGCCGGGAAAATGATAAAGCGGTGAACTACGCCTACATAGGAACGGGGAATTTCAACAGTAAAACCTCAAAAATATATTGCGACCACGCTATTTTTACCGCCGATAATCGACTCACAAAAGAAATTTCCAGGATTTTTAACGTTCTGGAAGGAAAAATGATCGTTCCAAAAGAGGAACATCTTTTTATCTCACCTTTTTCTACCCGAAAAAATTTCACTTCGTTGATAATGAATGAAATTGAAAATGCCCTTTCAGGAAAAAAAGCTGCTATCACTGCTAAAATGAACAGCCTGGAAGATCCTGAAATGATAGAACTTCTTTATAAAGCCAGTAATGCCGGGGTTAAGGTCAGGCTATTAATACGCGGATTTACCTGCCTTATTGCCGGTATTCCGGGAATGAGCGAAAATATTTATATCACCAGTATAATTGATCAGTTTCTGGAACACGGCAGAATCTATCTTTTTGAAAACGGCGGGGACCAAAAGATCTTCTTTGGAAGCGCCGATTGGATGACCAGAAATCTAGATAGCAGGATCGAGGTGATCGCCCCAATTTACGACAAGGATATTGCTGCCGAGTTTAAAGATATTCTGGAATTGCAATTGAACGATAATATGAAGGCGCGTATTTTGGATGATGCCGAAACCAATGAATATATAAAAGTAGGGCCAAATGAGAAAAGTATCCGGTCTCAATATGAAATATATTCTTATTTGAAGATAAAACACAGTATATGAAAACAATAAGAGTTGGAGGTGTGCCCGAACATTTTAACCTCCCCTGGCATTTATGCATAGAGGACGGGGATTTTGAGTATGAAAAAATCAAGGTGGAATGGCATGATTATTACGGAGGTACCGGAGAGATGACTGCCGCTTTGCGAAATGGTGATCTTGACGTAGCCGTAATCCTGACCGAAGGAATTATCAAAGATATTATTGATGGGAATCCTTCAAAGATTGTTCAAACTTATGTGGATTCTCCATTGATCTGGGGAATTCATGTAGCTCAGGATTCTAAATTTAATACCTTGGTGGAGCTTCAGCATACCAAAGCTGCCATCAGCAGAATGGGTTCCGGATCTCATTTAATGGCTTATGTGAATGCTAAAAATAACAGCTGGGATCTGTCCAATCTTGATTTTGAAATTGTAGGCAACCTGGATGGAGCTGTAAAGGCTTTGACCGCTGATAAGGCCCAATATTTTATGTGGGAGCATTTCACCACAAAACCCTGGGTAGACTCCGGTATTTTTAGAAGTTTAGGCTCCTGCCCTACCCCCTGGCCCTGTTTTGTGATTGCCATAAGGGATGAGTTCTTGGAAAACAATGTACACGATATAAAAAAAATGCTCGATGTAATTAATGTCAAAACTGCCAGTTTT
>JBBRGD010000044.1:0-10061 GCA_038241065.1 Flavobacteriales bacterium | reverse complement strand
GAATTAAAGCGGGAGGAAATTCGACGATGATTTATTTTGGAAGTGAAGATTGTAGTGTTGAAGAAAGCAGAATTATAAATGCTGGTGGAAAAGTAATACAGTCTAAACAGTCAATTGGAGAATTTGGGTTTATGGTATTAGCTAATGATTCAGAAGGGAATAAGTTCGGAATACATTCTCAATCATAAAACTGTTGCGCAACACCTTATCTAGTTCATTGCTTCTGAATTTCCTATTTGAAATTCATCGCACTTTTATAATCTTGGTTTCTTTGAAAATTTGCGAGGATTTACAACGAAACCATAAACACGGTAGATACCATAACAACACCAATGCTATTAAAACTGTTCAGTCCGGTAAAATTGATCCCAGGAAACTCATAACACATCGTTTTAAACTGGATCAAATAATGGAGGCTTATGATCCTTTTGAGAATGCCGGAAAAAAGAAAACATTAAAGGTTATTATGACAAATGAAAACGAATAAGAATTGTCATTTTATAATAGACTTTCCTGAAATATCTGAGGATTAAAAATTATCGTTAAAAATAAGGTCGTTAAACACATTGAATATTAATCATTAAATCTAAATAATTATGTCTGTATTAAAAGTAATTGAAGTATTAGGAAATTCAACTGTCAGTTTTGAAGATGCTGTTAAAAATGTGATTAAGGAAGCATCTCATTCTGTAAAGAACATTCAGTCTGTATATGTTAAGCATATGTATGTGGAGGTAAAAAATAACGCTATTACGGAATATCGTGTGAACACAAAAGTGACTTTCAAAATTACACACGAATAATTTTGATCGTTTCAAGCCTTATTTTAGTTATTTCGGCAATAGAAAGATATTGCCGAAATACCTTATTTATTTTGCTAAAAGTATTTAAGCAGGGTTATATTGGTCGATATTTTTAAATTTTATTTTTATTGGTTTCCTGAAGGATCTCAATAGCCTCCTGATCGCTTACTGCATCAAATTCTTTATAAAACTGACCAACCGCCATGAAATTATACGGAGTTTCCAAACATATCACTTCATTTATATGGGGAGAATCCTCCAATTTATGTAGTGAAGAGGGCGGGGCAACAGGAATGGCAACTAGAATAGCCTTGGGTTTCTGTTTATGAATCAATTCTACGGTTGCCAGAAGCGTATTTCCGGTAGCAATTCCATCATCCACAATTATTGCCAATTTGTCCCTTAAGTCTTGTAGCTTTCCTTCTTTATAATACTGCTTATAACGCTGGGTCAATAAATCCCTTATTCGGCTGGTTTCTTCCTCAATATATCTTCTTGGAATATTTACGATTTCACTGGTGATCACGCTTTCCAAACTCACGGCTCCAATGGCATATTCTTTATTGTTGGGATGACCAATTTTTTTGATCAATGCAACATCCAGGGGAGCATTCAATGCTTTAGCCACAATTGCTCCCAGAGGCAACCCTCCTCTTGGGATGGCCAAAACCACCACATCCTGATCTTTATAAAGAGCCAATTTTTTGGCCAGCTTTATGCCGGCATCGGTCCTGTCCTGAAACATCTTTTTTGTGTTTAAAAGTTAACCAATTAGTTTATAAAATTTTAAGAGCCTCAAATGCCTAAAGTAAAGCAGTCTTTAATTTTACATTTGAAGCAATACAATACAGTGCATTTTTTAATTTTTTCTTACAAAGGGATAATTTTTTGAATAGATTATCCTGCACTGTTATTAGAAAACCCATATTTCTAACTCTAAGTACTTCAGAATTAAGACAAATTAAGAACTAGCCTTTTGCTTTCTCAGTTATATAAATTTGGAAAACCAATCGGCAGATAAACGAGCTACTATTTCTAATTTACCGGGCTCTTCAAAGAGGTGAGAAGCTTCCGGAACAATTTCCAATTTTCGTTCGCATTGTAATTTTTCGTAAGCTTTTTGGTTTAATTGGATCACCAGATTATCATAACCTCCAACTATTAAAAGCGTTGGTACTTTTACTTTTTGAATGTCCTGCATTCCAAGATCCGGGCGGCCTCCTCTTGAAACAACCGCCTTGATTTCATCTCCAAAATAAGCGGCAGCCACTAATGCTGAAGCTGCTCCCGTATTCGCCCCAAAATACTCCAGATTTAAACCTTTGGTTTCAGGATTTTCTTTGACCCATTTCGTTATGGAGATCAATCTCTCCGTCAATAGATCTATATTAAACCGATTTTCGTAAATACCATCCTCTTTTTCAGTTAAAAGGTCAAATAATAAGGTGGCCAAACCCTTTTGTTGCAATAGCTCGGCTACATAGTTATTTCTTGGGCTTAGCCTGCTGCTGCCGCTGCCATGAGAAAAAATTACGATTCCTGCTGCATTTTCGGGAATAGTAAGTTTTCCTTGTAAGATGACATCATCCAGCTGAATCTCGACAGTTTTTTTGTTTTCTTTGGTTAACATCTTGATGAGTTTAATAATGATAAAAATTAAAATAATAAGATTATGATACCATTCATGTTACAGGTATTTTTTTATTAATTCTAATTAAAGTAACTAATAACTAGGCACTTATGAAATGATATTTGTCAGGAATTATTCTAATTTAAGCCTCCCCATTGAAAAGAATTCTCATAATTGATCCCTGAAACACGACCTGAGGAATATGATCTTTATTATTTTTTTTATCTAAGACTATTGTCTAATTTTAGAAAGCAGCACTTATAATTGTTTGTTACCTGACTTGTTGATAAATCAGGTAATTGCAAAAATAAATGAGGTATCAGAAATTATAGAAACCAGTAATATATTTTATCATGAACATCTACTGGGACAGGCCTAAAGGAAAGTTTATCCAGGAGGCAAATTGGCAGGAACTTTATGTATTGACCCAACACTGGAAAAAAGACCTTGAATTTTATAAAGATGATCTATGATTATTTCACGGTCTTAAAATAAATATTTTATCTGGATCACCGAGAAAGAAAATCTTAAAAGTGTAAGTAAAATAGGGACAAATTTGCTCAAGATCAGTGAGAAGTGCCCGGATTTATTGGATAAAGTAAGCAAGCATATTTTGCAACTGGGAGAACTTGTTGAAAATCCAGATAAAGTGGAATCTAGGATTTTTCGGCTTGAACATGAGCATCTGGAAGATGAAATATCCGATTTTGTAAAATCATTTAGGGAAAACCGAAAAGAGGTTTTTTACAATTACTGAAATTAAGTTGATTATGAAAAGCTAGAATATCTCCTGGAAACCTGATAAAATAAATATTAGAGGATCAGAAAATCTTTAAAGGTTTTGAATGAAGATCAGTTGGTTTTTTCAAACTTTCAAATCCAAATTCTACCAGTGAAGTCCTTTTTCTCTCAGGTAATTAATTAACAGTTGAGGTCTGTCAGTTTGGATCATATTAATGTTGTTTTCAATATACCAGTCATAAACTGTTGGGTCCTGTGCGGCTTTTTCATCATGGTGGCCCGCATTATGTTTTTTACTTAGCGCGTTCACCCATATATTCGCTCCTTTTTCCCTAATTTCATCAAAGTTATCTGTCACGCCAACAGGATCCCGTCGAATAATAAATTCAAATGCAATAGGTACGCGATGTTTTAAGTAGTCGTCAATAATTCTTTTTGCTTTTTTATTTGGAAGTTGAACAATCGGCATAAAATAGATTTCATCCAGATATTGGCTATACTCACGTTCTACCTGACTTCTGGTTTTTTTGCCTTTTATAATCACTTGCTTTAGTGTTCCCGTTTTATTCATGACTTCATAACACTTATCAAAGTAATTATAACTTTTGTCTAAATTGATAAGAATTTTGTCACTGGAAAGAAGAAGAGCTTCTTCTAAAGTTGGTATTTTGTGCACAGTTACAGATCCAAAGCTATCAACAAGATTGAGAGTTTTAAGTTGATCCAATGTCCTGTCTTTAACATTGCCTTTGCCATTAGTAGTACGGTTAATGGATTGGTCGTGCATAAGGACAAGTTTCCCGTCCTTGGTTTCCCGAATGTCAATTTCTACCATATCCACGCCCATTTCAATAGAGTTTTGAATGGCCTGAAGTGAATTCTCAGGTGCATTATGCCAAATGCCACGATGTGCAATTACAATTATTTGATCGTTTTTTGAATCCTCCAGATTTTTGATCAACTCTTCAATTGTTGGTCGGTTATGGGATAAATGATTCCCTTCAGACTGTGGTTTACAGGATAAACTAAACAATAAAAACCCAATAATTAAATAATAACATTTCATCTGGTTTAATTTTTTTATTGGCCTAGAAACGATGAATATTGGTAAAATAACCTTGGGGGAAATTCTGAAAAACTTAAAAGCAATTTTAATGCTACCCTGAAGTTTAATGAAAAAATATGATAACTTTATCCAAAAATACATACATGGGAGAAATTGCCACATCCGAAAGACAAATAACTATATATTTTAATTCGGAATCGATTATTGCCGAAAAAACTTTAGCTTTTGCCAGGGCGGAAGGGATGGCAATTCTGGAAATAGACATTTTAAAAACTCCCTTAACCGGGACTCAATTAGCCGAAATATCCAGCCGGTTAAATATGGAAATAAAGGACCTTGTGGATCAGGAACATGATTCCTATAAATTAAATTTTAAGGAACATGATTTTTCCGCAGACGATTGGATAAAAATGATAAGATCCAATCCTGAGATTATGAAGCATCCAATAGCGCTTCGGGGAGATAATACCGTTCTTGTTCTTACCCCAACAGATATTCTCAAAGTATAAAACCTTTTCCGTTAAAAATTTTAATGAAATAGTTAAATTCAATTCATTCGTTTCGGAATATGTTTTCCTTTTATAATTAAGGATAATGCCTGTTTATTCAGATGAGATTTTAATTCGGATAAGTTTAACTTAAACCTAAAAGTGCTCAGGTCTGAAGTAAATAAAATATAGCCGCTGATAAGTATCATATTTTTATATGCTGACTTTTGGTTTTACTGGGGTTAACAGTTAAGGTTTGAATCTGCCCGGGTCACTAAAAGCTATATTAAATAGCCACAAAACCACGGAAATCTTGGGGTTTTAGGATTTCAGCTTTGTGGCCATAGATACCAGCGTTCCTTAAAATTTTATCGGCGAAATTTATCCCGCCAAAAGATTGTATGTTTTCTTATGAATATGTACATTTCATCTGCAAGAATATTCTCACCCAAAGTGAAAACAATTGAAAGGGAAAAGTCTCTGAGGTATTGTTTTCATTGTCTTTTCCATTTTCTTATTAATAATTACTTGTGAATTTTAAGCTTTAATATTAGTTTTGCAGCCTTGTCAATTTAAATACCGGTAAATCAAGATATAAATGGAAATTCTTTATTATAACGACCTTGACTTTTCCAAAGTAAAGAAACAGTTTGAAAAAACCTTAGGCTTTCTCCGCAAGGGGGATTTCAAATCGGCAGAAATAAAAAAAATGCTGCCCACATCCTATTACAGGGCAAAACTTGATGTTGAAAACCGATTGCTTTTTAAATTTGCATCTTATGAAGGTAAAACCTATATACTTTTACTGGAAGTGATCCTTAACCATGAATACGAGAAATCACGTTTTTTGAGGGGAGCCGAAGTGGATGAAGGAAAAATCAAAGCATTGCCATCAATAAAGGAAGTACAGCAAGAAGATATACTTCCCCTAAGCTATATCAATTCCAAAGCTACCAGTTTCAACCTGTTGGATAAAGCGATCTCTTTTGATGAAAGTCAGGAAATTATTTTTCACAAGCGCCCGCCGGTTATCATTATTGGTTCGGCCGGAAGTGGAAAAACAGCACTTACATTGGAAAAGATCAAGATGCTCCGGGGAAAGATCCTGTACATTACCCTTTCGCCTTATCTTGTAGAAAATTCAGCAAAACTCTATTATTCATTTGAATATGATAATGATAAACAGGAAGTGGAATTTCTCTCCTTCAATGATTTTATCCAGAGTACCCGCGTTACAGAAGGAAGGGAAATAGATTACAAAACATTTGAAAATTGGTTCAGCAGATTCCGTAGCCATTCAAAGATTAAAGATTCCCATAAACTTTATGAAGAATTCAATGGTGTGCTCACCGGATTCAATATAGAAAAGGAATTCCTAAGCAGGCAAGAATATGAAGCATTGGGTGTAAAACAATCTGTATTTCTCGCCGGCGAAAGACCAGAAGTATATTCTTTTTTTGAGAAATACCTGCAATTTCTGAAAGAAAGCAATTTGTACGATATCAATATGATTTCGCACAAATGGTTGCCTTTGGTGAAACCTATTTATGATTTTATCATTGTGGATGAAGTCCAGGATCTTACCACCGTGCAGTTGCACCTCATCTTAAAATCCCTGAAAAAACCCGAAAATTTTATCCTTTGCGGGGATTCCAATCAAATTGTCCATCCGAATTTTTTCTCCTGGTCCAGCGTTAAGACTTATTTGTATAAAAGTGAGCTGAAGGGAAAGGAAATTAATATCCTCAAGACAAATTATCGGAATGCTCCTGCTGTCACTGCCTTGGCCAATAAACTACTAAAGATTAAAACCAGCAGGTTTGGTGCGATTGATAAAGAGAGCACCTACTTGGTAAATTCCATAAGTAAAAAAAATGGGGAAGTGGTATTTTTGCAAAGCAATGACAAGATAAAAGTTGAACTGAACCAGAATACCAAGGGCTCTACGAAATTTGCGGTGATTGTGATGCGCAATGAAGACAAAGCACAAGCCAGAAAAATATTTAAAACCCCATTGCTCTTTTCCATTCACGAAGCAAAGGGGCTTGAATACGACAATATTATTCTGGTAAATTTTATCAATGATAACCAAAAGGAATTCAGGGAAATTACTAAAGGTGTGAATCCTGCTGATATAAGCGATGGGCAAAGCATCAAATTTTCCCGCGGAAAGGACAAGACGGACAAATCCCTTGATGTTTATAAATTTTACATCAACTCCCTTTACGTGGCCATTACCCGTGCCGTAGAGAATCTGTACCTGCTGGAGGCATCTCCCAAACATGAGATCCTTAAGCTCCTAAACCTGGTCAAAACACGTGACAAAGTAGGCATCAAGGAACAAAAATCTTCCATGGAAGATTGGAAGCAGGAAGCAAACAAACTGGAGAAGCAGGGCAAAAAAGAGCAGGCCGATGAAATTCGGCACAATATATTAAAGGTTCAGCCAACGCCCTGGGAGCCTCTTCTCAAAGAAAATCTACAGCAATTAAAATCAGAAGCATTGGATTCGGATAGTTACAATAAAAAAGCAAAAGACCTGCTTTTCCATTACTCCCTTGTTTACAACGATACCGACGCTATTGATGAATTGGTAGCGCATAAATACAGGCGTGCGGAGAATCTGGAAAAAGAAAGGAATTCCCTTTTTCGAAAATACTATGCCCATTTTAAATCTGATAATATCAAAATGTTGATGGTAAATATCAATAAGTATGGTATCAATTATAGGGATCAGTTCAACCTCACTCCTTTACTGGCGGCTGTTTATTCAGGCTCGGTGAAACTGATCAGGTTTTTGCAGGAAAACGGAGCAGACAATACTGTTTTGGACAATGAAGGCAAGAATGCCCTGCAGGTAGCTTTGAACAAATCCTATTTTTCGAGCAGTTATGCGGGAAATGAACTGGGCAGCATCTACAAATATATCTTTACAGATAGTATTAAGGTGAAGGTGGATGACAGGATGATTAAAATCGACAATCATAAGATAGAATATTTTTTACTCAATTATATGATAGCACTACAATCTGTTCTTATCAAAAACAAGACCTGGGCAAAAGGGGTGAAAATGGCTGACTTTATAAGCACCGTGTACAACTATCCAGAAACCGTATTACCGCATTTTAGGAAGCAAAGGGCTTATTTAAATCAGGCCATTGCCCGTAATGAAATAGATGCCAGAGAAGACATCAGTAAAAAGTTGTTTTTAAGGGTCTCCAGGGGATTCTATGTCTTAAATCCTGAACTGGAGATTTTAATAAAGGAAGATTGGGTGAACATTTACGATTTAATGGGGGCAGAAAAAGTGGAGAAATTTGACGAGAAAGAATACATCCGGCTTGAGCGGGAAAAAATATTTAAAGAATTTCCTAAGGTGCGCAATACGGTTAAACCAAAATGGATGAAGTAAAAAAGCCTTATTTTAAAAATGCTGTAATAATGGATTGGAAACGAATATTGGATGTTTTACCAACAGAAGATAAAGTGCTGTTTTTAGAGGAACTGCTTGAAAAAAATGAACCGGTTCGCTCGCAATTTTTATCCCGGTTTAGGAGGGAATCTTTTAGTGATCCCTCATTGACCAAAGCGTCGCTTTTAAGGCTTTATGATGAAGAAAAAGCTAAGATTCTTAACGAGCTGGAAGGACTTGATTTTGTGGATTTTGACTGGGACAACTATATCCCAAGGCACAGCGGTTATATTCCCGACTATGAGGCCTGTGAGTATATGGCGGAAGATATGGTAACAGAAGTGTTCGGTAAATATCGGGAAAAAATTTTGGTTTTCATCCGACAAGGAAAAGTTGCTGAAGGAGCCATGCTTTTAGCAGCCGTTTATCAGTCTTGTACCGAAGCTTATTATGCAGAAAATTACGCTTTCGATGATACCGAAGAAGAATTTTTGAATCTATTTCAGCCAACGTATGAAGAGATGCTTCAAGAGGTCAAATCGGTAATTATTGACGAGAACCAAATTTTTGTACTTTTTGAGGCACTGTTTACTCAATATACTGGTTTTGGGGAGGATTTAAAATATTTTGAACCTTTATTAAAATCTCTGGTGCAAAATGAAAAAATGGCCGGTGAAGTGAAGAACCTGCTCGTAAAATACAGGGTTGGGGAAGAAATTTTCCCGCAGCTTATCCTCCTTATATATGACCTGATGGGCAATCGGGAACACTGGCTGGATCACGCCAATGCTTATTTTATGCAAGACAAGGAGCTGGCTGAAAAATTAATGATTTATTACCTGAAAGAAGACAGGAAGAAATTTATAAACACTGCACAAGAAGTCTTTACTATTTACCCACATACTTTTGACCAATTTATTCTTGAAAATCTGGATATAAATGAAGAAAGGAATTTTTATAAAATGCTGCTGCGCAGGATCACCGAATTTGGTAGGGATATCAATACTTATAAAACATTAAAAGAATTGCTTTCACCCAAAGAAAAAGAGTTTTTTTATACCAAGATATGGGATAAAGTATTTTTGTCGAGGATTTTTGAATTGGAAAACCGCTACGACCTGATCCTTCAAATGGTTCATTCCAATACCGACTCTTGGGATTTGAATGAAATAATCCTTCCAATCCTACCCGTTTATCCCAGGGAATGCTTTGGGGTTTTAGAAAATAAAATTTCCCAATCGCTGGCCAATGACCGGGGAAGAAGAATTTATAGGAGGATAATAGGCTGGATGGAACTGCTCCAGAAAATTCCGGGGGAATCAGTAAATACTAATGGGATCATCCTGAAAGCGTATAATCATAAACCCAATTTACCTGCATTAAAAGATGAAATGAGAATGGCTGGCCTGGCCTCATCCTGAATGGTCATAATTTCAATTATTGAAAGTTGTATCTCTGATTTAAAATAGCATCTATAGAGGGATTTCTCCAAAACCCAGTTCCCCGTCTTTGACAGCTGTGGGAGAGAATGAGAAATTTATGAATTCTCAGGTGCATTATGGCAAATGCCACGATGTGCGATTACAATTATTTGATTGTTTTTTGAATCCTCTAGATTCTTGATCAAATCTTCAATTGTCGGCCGGTCATGGGATAAATGATTCACATCAGCCTGAGGTTTACAGGATAAGCTAAACAATAAAAACCCAATAATTAAATACTAAGATTTCATCTTGTTTAATTTTTTTATTCGCTGAGAAACGATGAGATATTGTTAAAATAACCTTGGGGGAAATTCTGAAAAACTTAAAAGCAATTTTAATGCTACCCTGAAGTTTAATGAAAAAATATGATAACTTTATCCAAAAATACATAAATGGGAGAAATTGCCACATCCGAAAGACAAATAACTATATATTTT
>JBBRGD010000043.1:0-10303 GCA_038241065.1 Flavobacteriales bacterium | reverse complement strand
TGCCAGAGAAAGAGAGGTGAGGAAAGTGATGGAGGTAGCCAGGGTGACAATAATAAGACTTCCCAGTAATCCAACATTTCCCACAACCCAGCCGAACCGGAGGTACATAATTACCCCCAGTATGGTGAGAATGGAGGGAGTAAAAACACCGGCGAAGGTGCTCAGCCCAGCTGATTTTACGGGATTTACCTTATTTTTAATTTTATTTTCCAAGCTATAGTGAAATAGGTAAGCTTCAAGATATAAAAGGAATTGCAGAGGAAGATAAAAAAAGCGAAATAAATTTATTTTATTTAGAAAGGCTTTCAGGTGTCTTAATTTAGAAGAGGAAAATTAGTCTCCGGATATTTATTTCCCAACTACATCAAATCAAATACCATTGAAATATAAACTTATACGAAGGAAGATTCATTTTGTGCTTTTTGCAGGAACTTTGATTCTTATCTAATTAGTTAGGCGGGAGATAAATCAAAGATTTCATTTCAGGATTTTTGATAATATGAATTCGGGTTTTGCAGGTTTTGCAAAAAAATGGATTAAGAATACTTCTAATCAAAAAATTCTTTCCCCGCACCTATTGTCAAAAATTAAGATATCGGGAGTTACAATCAGATCTTTCATCCTGTTTATGAATGAAGATTCAACAAAGTTAAACTTTGAGCAGCGCGGGGATTCCGGTGCCGAAAAAAATGTACAGGTGCTGTTTTAGGAATATATTATTAAGAGTACATTTATAAGTATGTTAGTTGGAATTATTAAATGTTACAGATAAAAATATGCTTAGAACTTTAATCCTTCTGAATTTTATGCAAGCTTGGATGTGCGGAGAAAATCGAATCATTGAACACTCCTTCTTAAGTCTTTTGGATTCAACTAAATTCCTGATTCCAGCTTTTCGAATCAGCCACTGGTAAAATTTGATACGTCTGATTATATTATTCAACCTATACATTTAAAAAAATAGAGGTCAGTAGTTAGCTATATATACTTTGATTTTCGAAGTAAGTTTAAAAAAACAAGGCATAAATAGATGAAAGTAAATTAATTTTATGCTACTTTGAAATTGATCTAAACAAAAAATATTCATGAATTTTAAAGAACAGATATTACAAGGAATTCCAGATGAACTTCCTATTATAAAATCATATAATACTTCCGTGAATCACGCGCCCCGGCGTAAGGATATTTTAAATGAAGAAGAAAAAAAACTGGCATTAAAGAATGCTCTCAGATATTTTGATCAAAAACATCACACTACGCTGCTTCCCGAATTCAGAAATGAACTGGAAACTTATGGTAGAATATATATGTACCGTTTTATGCCCGATTATGAGATCTTTGCAAGGCCGGTAGGGGATTACCCGGGAAATTGTTTGCAGGCAAAATCCATTATGCTGATGATCCAAAACAATTTAAACCCAGAGGTGGCACAACACCCTCAGGAATTGATCACTTACGGCGGCAATGGTGCTGTTTTTCAAAATTGGGCGCAATATTTACTGGTTTTGCAGTATTTGGCACAAATGGAAGAAGATCAAACTTTGGCAATTTATTCTGGTCATCCAATGGGATTATTTCCTTCGAATAAAAATGCGCCCAGAGTGGTTGTTACAAACGGAATTATGATCCCCAATTATTCCAAACCGGATCATTGGGAAAAATACAACGCACTTGGGGTAACACAATACGGACAAATGACTGCGGGGAGCTATATGTACATTGGCCCACAGGGAATTGTGCACGGTACCACCATCACAGTTTTAAATGCAATTAGAAAAATATCTAAAGTTTCCCCATCCCCTTCGGGGAGGGGGAAAGGGGGTGGAGCCTTATTTGTCACCTCCGGACTTGGAGGAATGAGTGGCGCACAACCCAAAGCAGGAAATATCGCAGGATGTATAACGGTTTGCGCTGAAGTAAATCTGAAGGCTGTAAATACCCGGTATTCTCAGGGCTGGGTAGACATTATCGTTTCTGATCTGAATGAATTGACTCAAATTGTTCTGAAAGCAAAAGAAAATAAGGAAGTGGTTTCAATTGCTTATCACGGGAATATTGTTGAAGTATGGGAATATTTTGACAAAGAAAATATTTTTATAGACTTGGGCACAGACCAAACTTCGCTTCACAACCCATGGGCCGGTGGCTATTATCCGGTTGGGATGAGTTATGAGGCTGCCAATGAAATGATGGTTGAGGATCCTGAACAATTTAAAGAAAAAGTTAGGGGAAGTCTGCGCAGGCAAAGCGATGCGATAAATAAGCACACAGCAAAAGGAACTTATTTTTTCGATTACGGAAATGCTTTTTTACTGGAAGCATCTCGCGCCGGAGCAAAAATTTATAAGAATGAAAAAGGGGATTTTGTAAGCGCTTCTTACTTTGAAAAGGGCGGAGATGAAGATATTCCTTTTGCTTATCAATCGTATGTGCAGGACATTATGGGGCCATTGTGTTTCGATTATGGTTTTGGGCCTTTCCGATGGGTTTGTGCCTCGGGCAATGAAGCCGATCTGGATAAAACCGATGAAATTGCTGCTTCCGTTTTGGAAAAACTTAAAATTAATGCTCCAGAAGAAATCGAGTCCCAATTGCAGGATAACATTCATTGGATAAAAAATGCAAAAAAAAACAAACTGGTCGTTGGCTCAAAAGCCCGAATCCTTTATGCAGATGCGATGGGTAGGATTAAAATTGCCAAAGCCTTTAATGACGCCATTGCTGAAGGAAAAATTGGTCCGATTATATTAGGCCGAGATCACCACGATGTTTCCGGTACCGATTCCCCATACCGGGAAACCTCTAATATTTATGACGGTTCTAAATTTACAGCCGATATGGCCATTCAAAATGTGATTGGGGACAGCTTTAGAGGAGCCACCTGGGTGAGCATTCACAATGGAGGTGGCGTAGGCTGGGGAGAGGTGATAAACGGGGGATTTGGAATGGTTCTTGATGGATCTAAGGAGTCTGAAGAAAGGTTAAAATCTATGTTGTTTTGGGATGTAAACAACGGTTTGGCCAGGCGTTCATGGGCGAGGAACGATGAAGCAATTTTTTCCATAAAACGCGCGATGGAACAGGAACCTAAACTTAAAATTACTTTGCCAAATATTGTAGAAGATTCACTATTTTTAGATTGAGATTCCAATAACCATTAAAACCTGAATTATGAAATTCTTAAAAATTACAACGATCCTGCTGCTTTTTGGCGTATTCATGACTTCATGCAACACTGTAAAAGTAGCAACAGATTATGACCAAAATGTTGATTTCAATCAATATAAAACCTATGCATTTTTCAAACCGGGTATCGACAAAGCCGAAATTTCCGATCTGGATAAAAAACGGATCCTACGCGCCATTGAAACTGAAATGACAGCCAATGGTTTTACAAAATCTGAAGATCCAGGTTTATTGGTGAGCATCTTCACCAAAACCAAAGAAAACATTAATATTTATCAGGATAATATGTACGGTTACTATGGCTGGGGCTGGAATCCCTGGTATTGGGGAGCAGGGTCAAACACGGTAAGCACCACAAGCGAAGGAACGCTTTACATCGATTTTATTGATGCTGTAAAGAAAGAATTGGTTTGGCAGGGAATGGGAACCGCAGCCCTTGCCCAGGAAGTCAATCGAAAACAGGAGCGAATCAACGAAATTGTAAACCAGATCCTGGAAAAATATCCTCCGGGAACGATGAAATAGTCATAATTTAACGCCTCCTTCGGGAGGCGTTTTTAATTTAAGGTTAAAAAACATCATCTGCTTCACGATCCTAAATTTTCCTTGTTGTTTTGTATCTTTATGATCCGGTTTAAATTGTTTATTATGACAGAAAAAATAGAATCAAATGAAATTATAGAGAGGCTTCCCATTCATTTGCGGCAATTCATAAAACCGCAAAATTATGAAGAGTACACCGCGATCAACCAGGCAGTTTGGCGATATGTAATGCGCAAAAATGTACAATATCTTAGCAAAGTAGCACATAGTTCCTATATGGACGGATTAAAACTAACCGGAATTTCCATAGACAGCATTCCGAATATGTATGGAATGAACCGGATTTTAAAGGAGATAGGCTGGTCTGCGGTAGCTGTAGACGGTTTTATTCCACCCGCCGCATTTATGGAGTTTCAGGCTTATAACGTACTGGTGATTGCAAGTGATATCCGGCAACTGGAACATCTTGAATACACTCCTGCCCCAGATATTATCCATGAAGGCGCAGGTCATGCTCCCATTATTGCAAATCCCGAATATGCTGAATATTTAAGACGTTTTGGGGAGATTGGATGTAAAGCTATTTCCAGCGAAAAAGACTATGAAATTTATGAGGCCATCCGATATCTTTCAATTATAAAAGAAGCTGAAAATACATCCGAGGAAGACATCAGAAAAGCAGAAGAAAAGGTGAATTACCTTCAAAATAATATGGGCACACCCAGTGAAATGGCTCAAATAAGAAACCTTCACTGGTGGACAGTTGAGTACGGTCTTATAGGCACTTTGGAAGATCCTAAGATTTACGGTGCCGGCTTGCTTTCTTCTATCGGTGAAAGTGCCTGGTGTATGACAGATAAAGTTAAAAAACTGCCTTATACCCTAGAAGCTTCAAAACTGGAATTCGATATTACCAAACCACAACCACAGTTGTTTGTAACCCCCGATTTTGCACATTTAAGTCTTGTTTTGGAGGAATTCGCTAATACAATGGCATTGCGCACTGGAGGCCTGGAAGGTCTTGAAAAATTGATAAATTCTAAAAATCTTGGAACCATTGAACTGAGTACCGGAATTCAAATTTCAGGAGATTTCTATAAAGTGATAGAACATAACGGGAATCCCGTTTATTTTCAAACCTCCGGAAAAACTGCCCTGTCATACAGGGAGAAAGAATTGGTTGGCCAAAGTAAAAATAAGTATCCTAACGGATTTGGATCTCCTACTGGAAAATTAAAAGGGATTAATCTTGCTATCGAAGATATGAGTCCGCGGGATCTGCGCGCTTATGATATTTATGAAAAAGAAAAAATAGTTTTCGAATTTGAAGGAGGCGTTGTGGTAAAAGGAGAAATAATTACAGGCACCAGAAACCTTCAGGGAAAAGTTATTCTAATCAGTTTGAAAAATTGTACGGTTACTTATAATGATGAGGTCTTGTTTAAACCGGAATGGGGAAATTACGAACTGGCAGTAGGCAAAAAGATAATTTCGGCATTTTCGGGACCTGCAGATCCCCTGTCTTTTGACTTAATTACGCACAAACCTTCCAGCAGTACCATAAAAAGTGAGAAAACCTCCGAACGATTAGAATTGGAATCTTTATATCAGTCTGTCCGAAATATTCGGGAAGGAAGAAACACCAAATTTTCGTTACAGGCAGCATTCGACCTGCTCAAAAAATATCACCGGAAAGATTGGCTGCTGCCGGTGGAAATTTACGAATTGGTAATAGACCGTGATCCTAAATTTGCTTCAGAAATCAAAAATTATTTGGAAGAAATTAAAAAACGACGCCCTGAAGTTGCCCATTTAATAGACAATGGAATAGAATTGATAGAATCCAAACTGGTAACCGATTAATTTTTATCTGGAAATAACCACTGCGTTTATTAAACCGATAAAATCATTTAAACATGTTCTTTTAAAAATCAGGAAGAAAAACAATAAAAATGTAAATGGACGGCCCCACCCGTCCATTTACTTTTTAATCCTAAAATCTACCCCAATAAATTTCAGAAACTGGTTCTAAATTAAAACAATTATTAAGATTATTATACTCTCGAACCGGTGTAAAAATACATATATTCCTAAATAAGAAACAAATTTTATTGTATTTTTTAATGTTAATTTTATACTAATTTAAATAATGTAAGAATAATACTATTAACTATTAACATAATAATGAATATAATCGTCAATTTACTCGCTAAAATGTTTCTCAATCACATTTCCAATAAATGCCGCTTTTCTAAGAATCTATCAATCCTTCTGGCTTTTAATACAACCAAACCGGAATTAAAGTTTAATCGATTCCAATTCATCTGAACTCTTAATTTTGCTCCAGTCATATTCCAGGGTCCAACCCATGGAATTTGTAAGAATGTATATTTTTTGAAGTTCGCTCACCAATCGGTTTTTTGCATTGGATTTAAGGGAAGATTTTTCAATTTTTTCCATCAAGGATTTTTCAATTCGTTTCTGGATTTTATTATAATCTGCAGCCTCAAACTGGTTTAAATAATCCTGGGTCACATCATAATACTGAATATTCGGGTTTATGGAGATCTCTTCATCCGGAATATAAGTAATGGTAACTGTTTTGGTTTCAGGATTAACTTCAGTTTTTAGTTTGCTCAAGTCGTAAGCGATAGTAACCTCAGCATTCACAACTATAAGGGCTTTTTTTCTCGCTGAAAATACATCGAGATAAAATCGTTTGGAATCTTTAAAGGAATATACCTGTGAGAAACTCCCTTCAGTCACCACCAGTTTGCCAACATTTCTTATCTGCTTCTGGATCAGGCTGGTACTTTCCTCCAATTGATCGCGCTGTTCTTGTTTAGATTCAAAATATCGCAATCCAAAAACAACACCCAATATCACAAGAACCAATAGAACAGCCTTCCTCATATCAATAATTTTGATTCAAAGATACTAATTCATTTAAAGTTGGCAGAAGTACTTAACTTTTCGGAAGAAAAAAAAATAACTTGTGGACGGCCCCACCCGTCCACAAGTTGCTAATTCTAAAATCTACCCCAATAAATCTTAGAAATCCGCTTCAAAATTTAACCATTTCAATTAAAAATTGCGTTTGGTTTTTGTTTTAAGCGTTCATAAATATACAACAATAATTAACTTATCAAAATTTAATTCAAAATATTTTAAATTTAATTTGTTCTCTGTCAGATGTTTGTATGATTTTATTTGATTGCCAATTACCGTTTTTCGAATATATATTGACAATATAAATACAAAAAAAACAGTAATCTATTACGCAATAAAACCTGGGGCAATTATTAAAAACTCAAATGAAGAATGTATTTATATTGGTTTTCAAATTTAAACTAAGACTTTTGTGAAAATCCTTGAGAGGAAAATAAATATTCATCAAAAAACCGATGAGCTAAATCTTTTTTAAATCTTATTTTAAAGATTTTTTTAAATATTATTTAACACTTGCCAAAAAAAATAAAAACATTCTAAAAGTATGCTGAACTTTCCAATTTAAAAAAGAGAAAAAAAATTTAAATTTTAAGGAAGAGTTTACTTCTTCATTAGATAATCTCAACAAATTGAATAATTCTGTTAAAATATAGAAATATCACTATTTTATGAAGCAATAAAGGGTTGGTCGATTGCTCAATGCTTTTGCTTTCTTATTTTTACTCTAAATATTAAAGAATACCTAACAATTGACCAGGAAGCTAAAATCAGGAAAAAGAACTAAAAAAAAGGGAGAAAAAACAGTTCTCATAGTTGCGCTTTTATTTGCGGTTCTAAGTATTGGGGCGGTCATCTTTATTTTTCAGGATAGCCTGACTTCTTATTTTACCCCTTTCCGGCAGGCTGAGAATACTTATTTATCTGACTCCAAAAATTTTGGCATTGATATTTCCCATTATCAGGGTATTATTGACTGGACGGAGCTTGGCACTTCTGAACATTGCATTAATTACATTTTTATAAGGGCCACTATGGGAGCGGATGGACAGGATGTAAAGTTTAAGAGCAATTGGAAAAATGCTAAAGAGAACAATTATTTAAGGGGTGCATATCATTATTACCGGCCAAATGAAAATTCTGTGGTGCAATTCAAAAATTTTTCAAAAATGGTGAAACTGGAGCCCGGGGATTTTCCGCCTGTTCTGGATATTGAGGAAATGGGAAAATACGGTACAGAAAATCTTGTAGCAGGAATTTTAAACTGGCTGAGACTTGCCGAAAAACATTACGGAGTGATCCCCATTGTATATACCGGGAGCAATTTTTACCAGCTTTATTTAAAAGACCGGATCGAGGATTATCCGTTATGGATTGCCGCATATGCCGGACCACACAAAATTATTGATGTTGACTGGAAGTTCCATCAGTTTAGCCATAAAATGCGGATAAAAGGAATTAATGCTTATGTTGATGGGAATTCCTTCAATGGAGAAATGGAGGATCTAGTAAAACTATGTATATAACGCAGCTGCAGAATCCAAAGGAACTGCCCTGACAATTGTTAATTCCATTGGCTTTGCCATCTTCATTCTCAGCATTCAACTCATCACTTATCCTCTTAATGTGTAGATCCCTTATATGTTTTCCCTATTCTTGCAGCAGGTCCTGCACTGGGATTATGGAGCCTTTAAAGGTAAAATAACAACAGGTCAACCTACAATAAAGAAAATTATAATCTTTTTTAGAAAAAGAATCTGGAATTTTTAACGACTACGAACCTAAATCCATTCTAAATTTGATAAGCAAAGAGGGAATTGTTTAATCCGAGTGCTTAGGTTATTTTTAGAGATTTATTCAAGGAAATCCCGTAAATTGGTGGTGTTATTCTAACATTTAGTTATGGACATCACTTTTCCTGTAACAGCCGGATTGATTGCTGCTGTGTTCCACGTTATCACTGGTCCGGATCATTTAGCCGCCGTCACTCCTTTTGCGATTGAATCAAAGAAGAAAGCATGGAAAATTGGATTTTTTTGGGGAATTGGCCATCTTGTGGGCATGTTGTGTATTGGTGTTTTGTTCACTATTTTTAAAACCTTGATCCCCGTAGATAAAATATCCAATTACAGCGAGCAATTGGTGGGTATTGTACTCGTAGGAATTGGATTTTGGGCTTTTTATATAATTTTTAAGGCGGAACAGAATGACAAACACGCGCACATTCATAGCGAAAATGAAGCCCACACCCACAACCACGGGCTCTTTCATAAGCATTCTCATCATCACAGGCATCCTAAAAATTTGAATCAAGGCAATTTTGCTTCTTCCTCCATCGGGTTTATACATGGATTAGCCGGCATTGCTCATTTTTTACTTTTTATCCCAATTTTGGTTTTTGACAAACCTTCCGATTCCTTTTTATACATCGGGGGTTTTGGACTTGGAATCTTATTAGCGATGACCGCATTTGCCTTTGTTGTTGGCAAAATCGCATCGTTCACCAAAAATGTGCACAATGAAGTTTTTTTTAAGGGTATTCGACTTGCAGGCGGGGTTTTTGCAATAGTAATAGGTGTTTACTGGATGTTTAACACTTAGCAGATCCTCGGCAACTGTTCACCAATAAGCGCACTAACTATGCGCTTTCCGCCTACCGAACTGTGCATGACGACCTTCCCTGGATACTCATGGGTTACCTCACCAATGCTCACTGCATTAATACCTTTATCATCTTTTCGCATCATTGTCACTACAGCATCTGCAATTTCCGGATCAACTATACTAATAAAAACGCCTTCATTGGCGACATATAGCGGGTCTAAACCCAAAATTTCACAGGCTGCGGCAACTTGTTTTTCCAATGGGATCTGATCTTCAAAAATGGAGATCCCTTTTGCTGTATCAGTTGCGATTTCAGACAAAACACTGGCAACGCCTCCACGCGTCGGATCTCTAAAAAAATGAATTTTATCCCCAAAAGCATCCAATAGATCCTTCACCAAATAATTCACATTGGTAGTATCGCTCACAATGGAAGATTCAAAAACAAAGCCTTCGCGTTCAGACATAATAGCCATTCCGTGTTGCGCGATGAATCCATTTACGATGATCTTATCGCCAGGTTTGATACGATCTGCCGAAATATTTGCCTTGGGATGAACTTCCCCAAATCCTGTTGTATTTATAAAAATCTTGTCCCCTTTTCCGCGCTCGACAACCTTGGTATCTCCTGTGATGATGAGCACACCGCTTTTATCGGCTGCTGTTTTAATAGAGTGTATAATGGCCCTGAATTCTTCTATTTTCAAACCCTCTTCAATGATAAACGCAAGGGAAAGATATTTGGGAATGGCACCACACATGGCAACATCATTAACCGTCCCGTTCACGGCGAGTTCACCAATATTCCCTCCTTTAAAAAAGATGGGAGAAACGACAAAACTATCAGTTGAAATGGCTATTTTATTGTTGAAATTGACAATTGCTCCATCGTGTTTCTGATTGATAAACGGATTGCTGAAGGTTTTAAAAATCAGCTTATCCAATAAGTCCCGGGTCATCATTCCACCACTTCCATGACCGAGATTGATAGTGTCAAAGCCTAATTCTGAATCGTCCATTTTTT
>JBBRGD010000042.1:0-10305 GCA_038241065.1 Flavobacteriales bacterium | reverse complement strand
TAGGTTCGAGGACATTAAAAATAGCAGCGAGACATTTCTTTTTTTTTGTCATGCTGAACGAGCCATTCTTTTAGAGTTTATCTTTCCGGATGATTAACTAAACAATTAAACAGATCAACGAATAAACAAATTTCATTGTGTGAGAAACTTTATTCCAATAGATGTTTTATTCAATTGAATTTTTTAATATTAACGATGGTGATATGGTTCATTTCTCAAAATAGTAAATGCACGGTAGAGCTGTTCAGTAAAAAATAAACGAACCATTTGATGGGAAAACGTCATTTTTGATAAAGAAATAGTCGAATCGGCACGATTATAAACGGCATCAGAAAATCCATAAGGCCCACCAATAACAAATACGAGTTGCTTTAATCCACTGTTCAGCCTTTTTTGAATATATTCTGAAAAGGCTTCAGATGTAAATTGTTTTCCACCTTCATCCAAAAGCACCACAAAATCTGAGGCGATTAACTTGTTTAAGAGGAGTTCGCCTTCTTTTTGTTTTTGTTGATTTTCATTTAAATTTTTAGCTTTTTTAATATCGGGGATCAGTTCAAATTCAAATTTATTGTAAAACTGAAGCCGGTTGATGTAAACTTCAGTTAAATTTTGAAGGGCCGGATCATCAGTTTTTCCAATTCCAAGTAATTTTATGGTCATTTATTTATAACTTTTACTTTGCTACATTTACAAAAATAACCATTGAAATGATCTCACAGGCACAATTTGAAAAGGAAATTGAATTAATTATAAGCAATGCCGTCAGGGAAGATGTTGGAGAAGGTGATCACAGTTCTTTGGCCTGTATTCCAAAAGCCGCACAAGGTAAGGCTAAATTGCTGGTTAAGGATACCGGGATCATTGCCGGAGTTGAATTTGCAAAACGGGTTTTTGAATATGTAGACAAAGACCTTAAAGTTGATATTTTGATTGAGGACGGGAGTTTAGTTAAGAAAAAAGACATTGTTTTTTATGTGGAAGGTTCTTCCCAATCTATTTTAAAGTCAGAAAGGTTGGTTTTAAATGCTATGCAGAGAATGAGTGCCATTGCTACCAAAACTCAGGAATTTGTAAAGAAACTGGAAGGTACCAAAACTAAAATCCTGGATACCCGGAAAACCACCCCGGGAATTCGGGCATTGGAAAAATGGGCGGTAAAAATTGGAGGTGGAGAAAATCACCGATTCGGATTATTTGATATGATTATGCTGAAAGACAATCATATAGATTTCGCGGGAGGAATTACACCGGCAATCAATAAAACCAAACAATATTTAAAAGAGCATAACCTGGATCTAAAGATTATTGTTGAAGCCAGGAATCTCACTGAGATTAGGGAAATTTTAAAGGCTGAAGGAATTTATCGTATTTTAATAGATAATTTCAGTTTTGAAGAAACAAAAGTGGCAGTTCAACTAATAAATAATAAATGTTTAACCGAATCCAGCGGCGGAATCACCATTGATACCCTAAGAAAATATGCCGAATGTGGGGTAGATTTTATCTCCAGTGGTGCATTGACACATTCCATTTATAATATGGATCTAAGTTTAAAAGCTGTGTAATATATGCATATTAAGAGAACAGTAATATCTATTTTAAAAAACATATCAGATGCCTGGGAACGGATGACAAGAAAAATCATTCTGCCCGGCTTAAATGGATTAACTGCTTATGATCTATGGGAAATTTATTCGGGAGGGATCATCCAGGGAACTTTTTCTACCAGAGCAAGTGCGATCGCCTTTAGCTTTTTTATGGCCTTGTTTCCATTTTTGCTCTTTGTGCTTAATTTAATTCCCTACATAAATTTTATAGACGATTTCCAGTTGCAGTTCCTGGTATTTATGGATTCTCTTTTGCCACCAACCACTTCCGAATTTTTTAATGATATTTTTTTGGATATTGCCAACACCCCCCGTGGAGGTCTTCTCTCTTTTGCTTTTGTTTTATCCATATTTTTAATGACCAATGGTGTAAATGCAATTTTTACAGGATTTGAATTTTCATACCACACAAATGCCAATAGATCTATAGTAAAACAATACGTAGTAGCTGTCGGAATGTCTATTTTCATGGCATTATTGTTGCTTATAACTGTTATATTAATGGTTTATTTGACCTATGCAGTGGATGATTTAAGTGAAATAGGCATTTTTATTGAAAAGGGTTACTCGGCAATGTTGGTAAAATATGCAGTATTTATTCTGTTAATTTACATAACAGTCTCAACATTGTATTATTTTGGAACCAAGGAAGGGAGACAGTCCAATTTTTTTTCAATAGGAGCTCTATTTACAACCCTGCTTATGTTGCTTACAACCTATCTTTTTGGTTTATATATAGAAAATTTTTCTCAGTATAACGAATTGTATGGCTCCATTGGGGCCCTTTTGGTCTTAATGATTTATATTTGGTTAAATTCAAATATATTATTGCTGGGTTTTGAATTAAATGCCAGTTTAATAAAAATGAAAAAGGGATTACATATAAATTAAAAATCAAACTATTATGAAAAAAGCATTATTATTATTATTTGCGATCACAACTTTCGCCTCGGCTCCAGCTCAAACAAAAGTCGGTGGAGCTACCTTACCTAATACAGTTAGCTTTGAAGGTGAAAAATTAATATTGAACGGCGCAGGGGTAAGAGAAAAATATTGGATGGATATGTATGCCATTGCACTTTATTTAACCTCAAAATCCTCTGATGCCAATGAGATTGTGAACAGCAATATCCCCGAGGCAATTAAACTTCACATTGTATCTAATCTTATTACCAGTGACAAAATGGTTTCAGCTATAAATGAAGGTTTTGAAAATTCAACTAATGGGAAAACTGAAGCACTTTCTTCTGAAATAAAAAAATTTATAAGTTATTTTGAAGAACAAATTAGCAAAGAAGACGTTTTTGATATTGTCTATATTCCCTCAAAAGGGGTGCTGGTTTATAAAAATGGCAAACAAAAGGGAATCATTAAGGGATTGGAATTTAAAAAAGCATTATTCGGGATATGGTTGTCGGATAAACCTGCTGATAAAAAATTGAAAGAGGCTATGTTGAGCAAGAAATAAAGTTTGTGTAAATACAAAATTTGACTTTAAAACTTAAATATTATAATGACCGGGAAGAAAATATTTTGGATTTTAATGCTGTTTTTTGCTGTTTGCAACTTGCAAGCGCAGTCGGTATCGGGTACATGGAAAGCCATCAATGAAGAAAGCGGAAAAGCCATGTGTATTGTTGAAATTTATGAGGAGGAAGGTCAGTTTTTTGGGAAAATCACGCGAATTTTAAAAGAAGAGGATAGAGACGGTATTTGCGTCAAATGTGAGGGAGATTTAAAAGACATGCCTATTGAAGGAATGGTAGTAATTGATGGATTGGAAAAAGACGGAGATTATTATAGTGGAGGAACGGCTATTGACCCTAAATCCGGAAAAGAATACAGGTGTAAAATCTGGCTGGATGAGATGAATCCCGATATTTTAAATGTAAGAGGATATCTGATGATATTTTACAGAACCCAAACATGGGAAAGGGATAAATAATTTTTTAAAACAAAAGCATATAAAACCATTCTTATTTTTAAGGGTGGTTTTATTTATTTGGAGAAAAAAGAAACTTAAATTTGTTTTCCAACTTAAGTACATTTAATGAATTTCTATATAAACGTTATCCTCCCACTTCCTTTAGAAAAACAGTTTACTTATGAAGTAACTCCGGACGAAGCCGAATTTTTAAAACCGGGGATGCGGGTTGCAGTACCATTTGGGAAAACAAAGATATATACAGGTATTGTTGCCGGTATTCATCAAAATACCCCGCAAAAGTATGAAGCCAAACCAATTGAACAAATACTTGATGAATCTCCTGTAGTTACAAAGCATCAATTAAAGTTTTGGGATTGGATAGCGCGTTATTATATGTGTGCAGAAGGAGAAGTTCTTAAAGCGGCACTCCCTGGCGGATTTTTGTTGGAAAGCGAAACTTTGGTACAATTATCTCCTTCATCTGAAATTGATGAAAGCGATTTGAGCGATGAAGAATTTTTGATTTATGAAGCCCTTCAACGCCAATCTTCCCTGAAAATCCAGGAAATAATGCAGCTGCTGGACAGAAAGAAGGTGTTGCCCATCATAAACCGGATGGTTTTAAAAAATATTTTGGTGGTAAACCAGGAAATTTTTGAGCAATACAAACCTAAGCTCATTCGCTATGTTAAGTTGAATGAGAAGTTTGATTCGGAAAAAGATATGCAGCTGCTTTTAGAAGGATTGAGCAATGCTCCCAAGCAACGGGAAGTTATTCTATCCTGGTTTCAGCTTCAGGCAAAATCCAAAAAACAGGTTCAGTTAAAATTGCTTTCTGAAACAAGCGGAGCATCTACAGCTATTATTAAATCTTTAATTGATAAAGAAATATTTTCAGAATATTACTTAAAAACCGATCGGGTGAAATTTAATATACAGGACCCTGATCAGTCCATGGTTTTAAATGAATGGCAGCAGGATGCTTTTGAAGAGATCAATACTATTTTATCAAAGGATGAAGTTTGCTTGCTTCACGGGGTTACATCTTCCGGAAAGACTGAGATCTATATCAAAATAATTGAAAATATTATTTCCCAGGGGAAGCAGGTACTGTATCTATTACCCGAAATTGCACTAACCTCACAACTTGTTGGCCGGCTTCAGGCTTATTTCGGGGAACAGGTCTTGGTGTATCACAGTAAATATTCTGTAAATGGACGTATGGAGGTTTACCGGCACGTATTAAATTCGAACGTAAAAGCAAAGATCGTATTGGGAGCACGATCGTCTTTATTTTTGCCTTTTCAAAATTTAGGTTTGATCGTAGTAGATGAAGAACATGAAACAACGTATAAGCAATTTGATCCTGCACCGCGGTATAATGCCCGGGATGCAGCAGTTGTTTTAGCTCAAATGCATAAAGCAAATATTCTAATGGGGTCAGCCACACCATCTTTGGAATCGTATTTCAACGCATCACAAAAAAAATATAAACTGGTCACCTTAAAAAGACGATTTGGGAATGTCCATCTCCCTGAAATTGAGATTGTTAACATTAAAGAAAAATATAAGAAAAAACAGATGAAAGGCCATTTTTCCGATAGGTTATTGGAAGAAATTAAAATTACCCTTGAGGAAGGAGAACAAGTTATTCTATTTCAAAACCGAAGGGGATATTCACCAATTCTGGAATGTAATTTATGTGGTCATTCTCCGCAATGTCCAAATTGTGATGTGAGCCTTACTTTTCACCATCACAGCAACCAGTTACGCTGCCATTACTGCGGGTACCATATCGCGATGCAGAAAAAATGTATGGCTTGTGACAGTTTAGATTTGACAACCAAAGGTTTTGGGACAGAACAAATAGAAACCCAATTGCAAGCGCTTTTACCGGAGGCGAAAATTGGCAGGATGGATTTAGATTCTACACGCGGGAAGCATGGACATCAAAAAATAATTACTGCTTTTGAACAGGAAACTATTGATATTTTGGTGGGCACCCAAATGCTGAGTAAAGGATTAGATTTTAGAAAGGTGCGCCTGGTTGGAATCATGAATGCAGATAATCTTCTGAATTTTCCTGATTTTAGAGCCCATGAGAGAAGTTTTCAACTCATGCTGCAGGTTGCCGGAAGGGCGGGACGCACAAAAAAACAGGGAAAGGTTTTGATCCAAACCTACAATCCACATCATAAAATTGTGCAGCAAGTAGCCGCAAATGATTTTGAAAGCATGTTCAAAGATCAACTTGAAGAACGCTATCAGTACCAATATCCTCCATATTTTAAATTAATAAAATTCACCCTGAAAAGCCGGGATTATTCCAAAACCAACGATGCAGCCGACTGGTTTTCAAAGGCTTTGGGAAATGTGTTCAGGGAAAATGTGTTAGGACCGGAATTTCCGCCAGTTGCACGTATCAGGAACGAATATTACAAAAACATCCTGCTAAAGATCCCACCACAACAATCCTTGGGCAAAACCAAGGAGTATATTCATAAAATCTTTAATAGTTTTAGCTCAATCGGGAGATGGAGAGGAGTGAGGGTAATAATTAACGTTGATCCATATTAGAATTTATGTCTTAACGGTTATACCTGATAATTTCTTACAACCTAAACGATTAAACAAATTAACAATTAAACGAATATGGACGTATAATTTCTTAGTTGTTGAATTGTGGTGTATCGTAGGGATTCTTCCTCGCCCAAAAGCTCGTTCAGAATGACAAAAAAAAGGGGGATTGCTCGTTCACAAGGATCAAACTAAACGGTTAAACAACTAAACGATTTAACGAATATGAATTTTACATCAGATAAATAAAAAACAATAAATATAATTATTTGTGAAGGAAGAGAATCCTATTTATTGTATTGCACTTAATGCTTCTATTAAATCGGATTTTTTATGTCGGCTAAGTGGAATATGTTGTTTGTCGATTTCAATATTCTTACTGTTATACCGTTCCACTTTTTCCAAATTTACTATGTACGATTTATGGATGCGCAGGAATTTATCCTGTGGAAGTTGTTTTTCAAAATATTTCATCGTGGCAAGAACTACAAAAGTGTCTTTTTCAGTAACAAATTTAACGTAATCGCCAAGAGCTTCTAGATATTTGAGCTTACCTAAGAATACCTTTCTGTTCTTTAGGTTGCTTTTTACAAAGATAAAATCTTCATCTTCTACAGCTGTTCCATTGACCATTAAATCATGGAGTTTGATCGCTTTGGCCACAGCATTGTTAAACCTTTCCTTATTTACAGGCTTATGAATATAATCTACAGCATCATAATCAAAGGCTTTAAAGGCATACTTGGTTTTCCCGGTCACAAATATGATCTGGGGTTTATTGGCCAGGTTGTCCAAAAGGTCAAACCCAGATAAAATAGGCATTTCAATATCTAAAAAAATAAGGTCAACATCTATGTCCAAGAGACCGTTTTTAGTTTCAATGGCATTATTGTATTCTGCGACTAATTTTAAATTAGGATGATCTTTTATCAGCTTAACAATAGACAAACGCTGTAAGCTGGAATCGTCAACGACAGCACATTTAAGTAGAGTATCTTCCATATTTTGCAGGTTAAGCCAAAACAATATTAATGATTAAATCTTATTAATACAAGCTAATATTGAATTACGTCGATAATAAATGTAGTTTAACGTGATATAGGGGCTTTGTTTATGTGGAAAAACATGTTACTTTTGCAACCAAATTAATTTAAAACAATTTTTATGAATCATTATGAAACTGTTTTCATCTTGAATCCCGTTTTATCTGATGAACAGATAAAGGAAACAGTTCAGAAATATGAAGACTTTCTTATTTCGAACGGTGCCAAGATGATATCCAAAGAAAATTGGGGGCTCAAAAAGTTAGCATACCCAATTCAACACAAAAAAAGTGGTTTCTATCACTTATTTGAATTTGCAGCGCCAGGAGAGGCTATCAATCCTCTGGAGGTAGAATTCAGGAGAGAAGAGCGAATGATGCGTTATCTAACTGTACGTTTGGATAAACATGCACTTGCCTGGGCCGAAAAAAGAAGAAATAGAAACAAAGAAAAAGCGTAGTCATGTCAACTATTGAACAACAATCAAAAGGAAAGAAAGACGGGGAAATTAGATATTTAACCCCTCTAAATATTGAAACTTCCAAAACCAAAAAGTATTGCAGATTTAAAAGATCAGGTATTAAATATATCGATTTTAAAGATGCTGACTTTTTAATGAGTTTTGTTAATGAACAAGGTAAATTGTTGCCAAGACGATTGACCGGTACTTCATTGAAATATCAACGTAAAGTGGCTGTTGCCGTTAAACGCGCCCGCCATTTAGCATTAATGCCGTATGTTGGCGATTTATTAAAATAAAAAGAAGGCAATTATGGAATTGATACTTAAAAAAGACGTAGAGAATTTAGGTTTTAAAGATGATATGGTAGTCGTTAAGCACGGTTACGGTAGGAATTTTTTGATCCCTCAAGGTTTTGCCGCTTTGGCAACCCCTTCAGCAAAGAAAGTTTTGGCTGAAACTTTAAAGCAACGTGCCTTTAAAGACCAGAAAGATATAGACGAAGCTAAAAAACAAGCTGCCAAATTAAACGGATTAGAGCTTAAGCTAACTGCAAAAGCAGGTGGTGGCGATAAAATGTTTGGATCTATCACCAATGGCAATTTATCTGAAGCTCTTGCGAAAGAAGGAATTGAACTTGACAAAAAATATATCACCATTGCTGGTGGAAATATTAAACGTTTAGGTCGTTATGAAGCTACTTTGCGGTTTCACCGCTCAGTAATTACTTCTTTCGGATTTGATGTTATTGCTCAGGCATAAGTCTGTTATTATATAAATTAAAGCCTACTCTATTTTGAGTAGGCTTTTCTATTTTCAGGAAATATTCCCTAATCTAAACCAACCTTCTAGGTGGTTTTTAATAAATCAGAAAATGAAATACACCCGACTCAGCAAAGAACAGTTTGAAGAATTGCAACAGGAATTCATCAACTTTCTTGCAACACAATCTATTTCCGCAAAAGAATGGGAAGAAATAAAACAACAAAAACCGGAAACTGCAGAGGAAGAATTAGATGTTTTTAGCGATTTAATATGGGAAGGAGTTTTGGAGCAGGTGACTTATCTCGAACATTTTTCCCCCAATCAAATGTACCTGTTTCATATTTCTCAGGAGGAAATTGATCTTATCGCGGTAACCGTGGAGAACAAGGTGATAGATATTACAACCCGTGAAGGTTATCAATGGCTGCAAAAAAATATAATGGAGGATTCCGTCAATTTATTTACCTCAACCAAAGCGATAAGCGCCGAGAGGAATAAAGATATTTTTGCACTTATACAACAAGGAGCTGTAATCACCAAAGGAGAACTATTTGAATATTTTGACCTGATCGTGAATACCTGATCTACTCATAATGCAGGGATTCTATGGGATTTTGTTTTGCTGCTTTATTGGCCGGGTAGCTTCCTGCCAAAATTGCAACTAAAATAGTAATTCCTGTAGCCCATAAGATTGCTTTCCAGGGTGTAACAAAATCAAAATCGGCTGCGGCAGAAACTCCCATTCCAATAAAAATCCCCAGTATTATTCCCACAACTCCACCAATTTGACCAATTATAAGGGTTTCCATAAAAAATTGGGTAGCGATGGTACTGTTTTTGGCTCCTAAAGCCTTTCTAATTCCAATTTCCCGGGTCCGTTCAGAAACAGATACCAACATTATATTCATAAGGGCTATTGAGGAACCAAAAATTGTTATAATAGAAATAATCCAGGCTGCAAGATTCAGGTAACCTGTAATTGTAAATATTCGATTAATCAGATCGTCACTTTTTTCAATTCCAAAATTGTTTTCTTCAACGGGATTTAGTCTTCTTATGTTCCTAAAAGTAATAATGGCTTCGCTTTGCGCGCCTTCCATCATTTCCTTGTCGCCCACCCGAACACTGATGTTATAATTGATATCGGGTTGGGTAAACATGGAACGTGCAAGTTCTACAGGGATCAATACCCGTAAATCCTGGTTATTTCCGAAGGTAGAACCTTTGGATTCCAAAATTCCAATCACAGTGAACTTTACTCCGCGAACACTGATGGTTTTGCCTATTGGAGAAATATTTTTAAAAAGTCCATCGGCAAAATCGGCACCCAGGATGGCTGCATTGTTGTTATTTTGAATATCAAAATAATTAAATTCCCTGCCTTCCTCCAGGTTCAACCCCGAATTTGCTAGGAAAAATTCGTTTACTCCCAATACAGAAACTTCAGGATCGGTTTTTTCACTTTCATATTTAACTTCAGCAGTGGAAGTTCCGGTAAATGAAATTGAGGTTTGGGTTTTCGGAAAACTATATGTTTCCTTGAATTCCCGCACTTCCCGGTAGGTTATTATAGGATTTATCTTTTCTCTTTCTCCGCCACCCCTGGTATGGGTTGTAAACTCGTAGCGTTGCAGATTAAAGGTGTTGGAGCCCATTGAAGCAAAATCACTGCTTATGGTATTTTCCAGAGCACTAACTGCACTTAAAATACCAACTAAGGCGGTAATTCCGATGGCGATAATCAAAACTGTAAGTGTTGTCCTTAGGATCTGGCTTTTAATAGAATCAAAAGCAATCCTTATATTTTCCTTTAATAGTGGGAACATAATTAAAATATCAAACGCATTTATTAGACTAACAAGATACCGGAATGTTACTTAAAAACTGAAATTAGTTTGGGTTCGTTCAAAAATTAAGATATTT
>JBBRGD010000041.1:0-10372 GCA_038241065.1 Flavobacteriales bacterium | reverse complement strand
AAAAACCTGTCTAAATTATCATAGGCCGTACATATCACATTTGCATTCTTCCCAAGCAACCGGTTCGTAATTCCGGGAAACGAATTTTGTTCCTGGATCAAGGTTGGTACATTCTTGGAATTGGCCATTTTCAAGAGCGGCCCACTGGCAAACCCTCCTGTTCCAATTACAACATCGGGTTTAAAATCCTTGATTATCTTTCGTGATTTCCAAAGGCTGCTTATCAGTTTTAAAGGAAAACTCAGATTTTTAAGGCTTAATTTTCGTTCAATTCCCGTGATCCATAAACCTTCTATTTTATACCCTGCCTGTGGCACTTTTTGCATTTCCATCCGGTCCTTGGCACCTACAAATAATATTTCAGCTTCCGGGTATCTTCGTTTAATTTCATTAGCTATGGAAATTGCAGGATAAATATGTCCGCCTGTGCCTCCCCCGGAAATTATTACCTTTAATTGCTCTTTCATATTGCTTCGCTTAAAATATCCAATGGATTTTCCTGTTCATGTTCCTTTTCTTCCGATTGTTTCAGTTCTTCCCTTTCTGAACTTACGCTTAGAACAATTCCAAGCGCGAGACAGGTCATCCAAATGGAAGTACCACCGCTGCTTATTAGTGGTAAAGTTTGTCCGGTTACAGGGAACAATTCTACGGCAACCGCCATATTTACGAAAGCCTGGAACACGATAGGCAAACCAACTCCTACAACAACCAGAGTTCCAAATACAGAATTGGCTTTGGTTGCAACAATCACCAGCCTGAACAGCAACATCAAATAAGCCAACATCACACCAAAACCACCTATTAACCCCATTTCTTCAACAATAATGGCATAGATAAAATCTGAAGAAGACTGCGGCAAAAAGTTGCGCTGTACGCTTTTTCCTATTCCTACACCTACTATTCCTCCCCGCGCAATTGCAATTTTTGCTTTTTCAATCTGATAATCGGCATCGGAATCTTTGCCATCGGCGAAACTTACAATCCTGCTTGTCCAGGTATCAACCCTGTTGGGCAATAAACCGGGAAAAGCTTTTGCCGTTAAAATAAACAAGCTAAGAACCAGTAATCCCGCCCCAATGATTATCCCTATATATTTTAACGGATATCCGCCTAAGAACACCAATATCATAACCATTGTAAAAATGATGGCGGTAGTGGAAAAGTTGGCAGGTAAAATAAGTATTAACACCAGGAAAACCGGCATCCACAAAGGCAAAATAGTTTCTTTAAAAGTAACCGTCTTTTCAGCAATCTTCGTTAAATAACGAGCCACATAGATCATAAGCACAACAGAAGCAAGAGTTGAGGACTGAAAAGTTACTCCAATTACAGGAATTTGAATCCACCTGCTGGTATTGGAACCGTCTATAGAAGAACCCTGGGTAATTGTATAAAGCAGAAGTACAATTACAATAGGCAAAATTAAAATTGATAAGCCTTTAAAATAATTATACGGTATTTTATGAATTGCAAACAATAAACAAAAGCCCAGCAACAGGTGAAAAAAGTGCACTATCAGATAACCAAAAGTGCTTCCGTCTCCATATAAATAAGCGATATTGCTACTTGCGCTGTACACCGGCAAAAATGAAAATAACGCCAACATTCCGGTGGTGGCCCAAATAACTTTATCTCCTTTAAGATTTGAAAAGATGCTGCTCATTTTTAATTTTTGATCTTGTTGTATCCCTATTTCACGGGATTATTTATTGGCGTGAATAAAGCTGTTATAAATTTCTTACCGCATTCTTAAACTGACGGCCACGGTCTTCATAATTTTCAAATAAGTCGAAACTTGCACAAGCCGGGGACAGCAAAACAGTATTCCCTTTTTCGGCAATTTTATAGGCTATTTTTACCGCTTCAACCATAGATTGTGTTTCCACCATTAAATCCACGCAATTTCCAAATGCCTCAAAGATCTTGGAATTATCGATTCCCAAACAAATGATGGCCTTTACTTTTTCGTTTACCAGTGGCAACAATTCGGAATAATTGTTACCTTTATCTTCCCCGCCAACTATCCATACTGTCTCGCCTTTCACGCTATCCAAGGCATAATAAGTCGCATTTATATTGGTAGCTTTTGAATCGTTTATGTATAACACATTGTTTATTTTAAGCACTTTTTCCAGTCGATGTTCAACTCCCTGAAAATCTTCCATACTCAGGCGAATTGTTTCTTTTCTGATTTGCAATAAATTGGCAACGGTAGATGCTGCCATGGCATTTTTGGTATTGTGCTTACCTTCAAGTGCTAAAGTGGATATTGGCATAATAAATTGGTTATTATTTATATTAATTTTAATGTTGTTATCTTCTAGGTATGCGCCATTTTCAAATTTCTTCTGAAGTGAAAATGGCAGTTTTTGAGCTTTTACCAAATGTGTTCCAAGCTTTCTTGATATAATTTCATCATCCGCATCATATATAAAAAAATCTTCCTCTGTTTGATTCTTTACTATTCTGAACTTTGATTCGATATATTCTTCAATGTTATAATTGTATCGGTTTAAATGATCCGGAGTAATATTGGTCAATACTGAAATATGTGGTCTAAAATCCACTATTCCGTCCAGCTGAAAGCTACTGAGCTCCAAAACATACCAGTCTACATTATCCTCTGCCACCTGTTTTGCAAAACTGTCCCCAACATTTCCGGCCATTCCTACCGAAATTCCGGCACTCTTAAGGATATGATATACCCATTTGGTGGTGGTAGTTTTTCCGTTGCTGCCGGTAATTCCAATTATTTCGGCATTGGTGTACCTTGATGCAAATTCAATTTCAGAAATTACAGGGATCCCTTTTGAGATCAACTGCTGAACTATTGGAGCGGAATCCGGAATTCCGGGACTTTTCATCACTACTGAAGCCTTGAGTATTCTGGCTTCGGTGTGCCCGCCTTCTTCCCATGCTACCCCAATTTGTTCAAGAACTCTTTTATATTTTTCTTTTATTTCTCCAAAATCTGAAACAAAAACCTCAAAGTCTTGTTTTTTGGCTAAAATAGCCGTGCCCACCCCGCTTTCGCCGGCTCCAAGAATTGCTATTTTTTGTTTAGTTTTCATTTTATGTTTTCTGGTCTCTTCTCTATTTCCTTTATTCTATTCTCTTTTTTTTTACTCCCCAATTCCCTTTTTCTCCAAGTCCCCAAGTCTTTTTTAACTTCCGTTTACCCCGGCCCTTCCTTCGTTGCACTCAGGATGACAAGGAGAAGCACGATTTATCTTCATACTTCAAAAAGGTCTCTTTTCTCTATTCTTTGTTCTATTCTCTTTTTTCATTCCCCAATTCCCTCTTTCCCAGCGTCCCAAAGTCTTTTTCAACTTCCGTTTACCCCGGCCCTAAAGGGAGAAGAAAGATTTATCTTCATACTTTGGACTTCTCTCTATATCCTCTTCACTCTTCACTTTCCAATCTCCAATCTCCAATCTCCAATCCCAACTCTCGACTTCAAAAAGGTCACTTTTCTATATTCTTTGTTCTATTCTCTATATTCTAATCTAATATTTAAACTCTATTTACTACCTAACCTTCAAGGTCACCACCGTAACAATTGCAAGAAAAATTCCGACAATCCAAAACCTAACCACAATCTTACTTTCATGTAATCCCAACTTTTGATAATGATGATGCAAAGGCGACATTAAAAATATTCGCCTGCCTTCTCCATACTTTCGCCTGGTAATTTTAAACCAGCCTACCTGCATCACTACTGAAAGGTTTTCTATCAGGAAAATTCCGCAAAGTATTGGGATAAGCAGTTCTTTCCTGGTGGCAATGGCAATAACAGCGATTATCCCACCAATTGTCAAACTTCCCGTATCTCCCATAAAAACCTGGGCGGGAAAAGTGTTGTACCAGAGAAATCCCACCAATGCTCCGGCAAAAGCAGCAATAAAAATGGTCATTTCCCCTGATCTTGGGATGTACATAATATTTAAATAATCTGAAAAAATTATGTTACCGGACACCCATGCAAAAACTCCCAAAGTGAGCACAATAATCGCCGAGGAACCTGCCGCAAGTCCATCAATCCCGTCAGTTAAATTGGCACCATTAGAGACTGCCGAAACAATAAAAATAACAATGGGAATAAAGATGAGCCAGGCATATTTAGCCAGGGAAGGGTTTATCCAGGAAATTAGGCTGGTGTAATTAAATTCATTGTTTTTTACAAAAGGAATAGTGGTCATAGTACTTTTAAATTCCGTTCCGGAAGAAATTTCCTCGCCTTCTGTTATTTCTACATTGGTAATTGCAGATATATTGGACACTTCTTTCACGGTAATTCCCGGGTGAAAATACATTGTGGTTCCCACGATAACCCCTAATCCTACCTGGCCAATTACTTTAAATATGCCTTTTAATCCTTCCTTATCTTTTTTAAAGGTTTTGATATAATCGTCTAGAAAACCAATAGCGCCCATCCATAAGGTTGTAATTATCAAAAGAATCACATATATATTATCCAATTTCGCGAATAATAAAACTGGAATAAGGGTGGCTATTATAATGATAAGTCCTCCCATAGTTGGAGTTCCTGCTTTTTCGCTTTGTCCTTTCAATCCCAAATCGCGAACGCTTTCTCCTACTTGCTTCCTGAGTAAATAATTGATAATTTTTTTACCGTAAATGGTAGAAATGCCCAAGGAAAATATTATGGCCATTGCCGAACGGAATGAAATGAATTCAAACAACCCCGCACCTGGCAGTTGGTAGTGTTCATCTAAAAAATTAAACAAATAGTATAACATATCTTCCTTTACTTGCCCTTTTCAAAAAAGGGGAGTTATTATTTACCGAGTTGGTTTAACAATTCGTTTACAATTTTATAATCATCAAAATCAGATCTTTTCCCATTTACTTCCTGATAGGTTTCGTGGCCCTTCCCGGCTATAAGAATTATATCACCTGGTTGTGCCAGTTGGCAGGCTGTTTTTATAGCCTGTTTTCTGTTTACAACCGTCATAGTTTTCTTAAAATTTTGAGGATCAACACCGGCTTCAATATCCAATAATATTTTCTCCGGATCTTCAGTTCTGGGATTATCACTTGTAAAAACAACTTTAGTGCTCAAAGCCGAGGCAATATGCCCCATTTCCGGCCTTTTAGTCTTATCCCTGTCTCCACCGCAACCCACTACGGTAATCAATTCTTCATTTTTTGTTCGGATGAAATTAATGGTTTCAAGCACATTTTTCAGGGCGTCGGGAGTATGAGCGTAATCTACAATTGCGGTAATTTTATGTTTGGTTATAAAATATTGAAATCTCCCCGCTACTGATTCAAGTTCACTGATAAGCCGAAGGTTTTCTCCCTTTTCCAATTCCAAAAGATCTGCTGTAGCATAAATTGCCAAAATATTGTAAGCATTAAAATTCCCGATGAGTTTGGTCCAGACTTCATTGTCATTCAACTTCAGCAATAATCCTGAAAATTGATTTTCAAGGATCTTTGCGCTATAATTCGCATAGGATTTTAATGCATAGGTATATTTTCTGGCCTGGGTATTTTGAATCATAACCGGGCCATTTTTATCATCGACATTCACCAATGCAAAAGCCGATGCAGGTAACTGATCAAAAAACGACTTTTTGACATCCCTGTATTCCGCAAAAGTTTTGTGATAATCTAAATGTTCATGTGTTAAATTGGTAAAAATTCCTCCTGCAAAGTGTAATGCTTCGGTTCGTTTTTGAGCTATTCCGTGGGAACTCACTTCCATAAAACAAAATTCTAACCCTTCCTTATTCATTTCCTTTAAATAGGAATTTATCATCAGTGAATCCGGCGTGGTATGGGTTGAAGGAAATATTTTGTCACCAACCATAATATTTACTGTGGAAAGCAAACCAACCTTAAATCCGGCTTTACTGAATAAATGATATAAAAGTGTGGCTACGGTGGTTTTGCCATTTGTGCCGGTAACCCCAACTAATTTTAAATTCACTGAAGGATTTTCATAATAATTGGCTGCCATAAAAGCCAGGGCAGTTTGAGAGTTTTCCACCTGCACATAGGTTACTCCATTTACAATTTTCTCTGGCAAATCTTCACAAATTATGGCCAATGCTCCCTGATTAACTGCAGAGTTAATATAATCATGCCCGTTGGAAATTGTTCCTTTTACGGCTACAAAAACATCATTTAATTCAACTTTTCTTGAATCGAATTGAATAGAATTAACCGTCACAGCGGTATTACCTGTAACAGATTCCATGGGAACTTTGTATAATATGTCCTTTAACTTCTTCAACTTAAACTAAGTGTTACTTTTTTATTAGAATTTATTTTTTCTCCGGGTTTAATGGATTGATTTTTTACATTTCCTTTTCCCTCAACCATTACCTCTAATCCCAAATTTTCTAATATTGCCAATGCATCCATTATTGGCATACCTACTACGTTTGGCATTAGTTTCAGGTTTTCCTGAGCGGTGGTAAAATATTTTTCAAAATCCTTTGAAATCGCGTCATTTTCTATTTCCAGAGATTCCAATTCGTCTTCAACAGGAGTATCCGTATAAATTTTCTGGGCTATTCTTTTAAATACAGGCCCACTAACGTCCGCACCGTAGATACCAATCTTACTATTAGGTTTGTGTATTACAACTATACTAGTGTACTTTGGATTGTCCGCTGGAAAATAACCTACAAAAGAAGAAATATAACGTCTGTTTGACGCCCAGTCTTTCATCCAGTATTCGGTTTGTGCAGTCCCTGTTTTACCCGCCATGGAAAAATTTGGGGAGTAAAGACTTTTAGCTGTTCCTCGTATGACCACATTTTTCAACATTTCCTGAACTTTTCCTATTGTCTCTTGAGAACAAATGGCAGGATTGATCACTACCACTTCATTCTTTAAAATGACCTTATCCCATTCTTTAATTTCTTTTATAAATCGTGGTTTTACCAAGACTCCATTATTTGCAATAGCATTATAAAAAGCCAGAGTTTGCAATGGGGTAATTTGAATACTTCCGTATCCATAAGCCATCCAGGGCAGGGAAAGGCCTGACCATTTTTTGTCTCCGGGACTTGGAATATAAGGCGCGCCTTCCCCTTTAATAGAAACTCCCAATTTCTTGTTCAAATCCATACGGTTGAGCCCATCTATAAATTTTTGGGGATTGTCCTTATAATTATTGTAGATCAATTTTACAACTCCTACGTTTGAAGAAACCTCAAAAGCGCGGGATGCAGTTATCTTTCCATAACCTCCCCGGTGTGAATCCCTAACCTTATTTCTTTTGATAGTGATAACCCCATTTTCGGTATCTACTACCGTATTAGTATCAATCACATGATCTTCTAGGGCGACTACCAGAGCCATCAATTTAAATGTTGAACCGGGCTCATTGGATTCACCCACCGCATAGTTCAGTTTTTCAAAATAAGTACCTTTTGAAGTGCGTCCTAAATTGGAAATCGCTTTAATTTCCCCTGTTTTGGTTTCCATTACCACTACGGTCCCGTGATCGGCTTCATACTTCTCCAATTGCGCCAGCAAGGCGTGATGCGCAATATCCTGAATCGTGACATCTATTGTTGAAATAACATCATTCCCGTCTTTTGGCTCCACTTCATTATTATCGCTGATAGGTTTCCAATGTCCCCTGGCAATTTTTTGCTTGAGCCTGTGTCCATCGGTTCCTTCCAAAAAAGGACTAAAAGCACCTTCAAGGCCAACCCGGGTGTAATATCCCTGATCATCCCGGCGATCGTAGCCAACTGTCCTGGCGGCCAATTCTCCTAAGGGATGTTCCCGAACGGTTCGCTGTTCTGTGATCATCCCTCCTTTATAAGTACCCAAATTGAAAAGGGGAAAGCTTTTTATATTTAAATATTCAGAATAACCCAAATTCCTTGCTATTAAAAAATAGCGATGTTTGTTTATTCTGGCTGTTCGTAGGGACTGCGACCAATAAGTGGGGCTTTTTCCAAGCATAGCCGACAGCTTTTTGGATAATGGGATTATATTTTCTTCAAAATTTTTATCGGTTACCGTTACCGCGTCAAAACGAATATCATATTTGGGGACCGATGTGGCGAGTAAATTTCCGTTGGTATCGTATAAATTTCCCCTATTGGCTGTTATGGTAAAGTTTTTAAAGGCGCGTTCATCTGCCAAACCCTTATATTTATCACCTTCCACAAACTGAATGTTAAGCAACTGAACAACTACTCCCATAGCAAATATGAACAAGCAAGCTGCTATAAAATACAATCGATTTAATATGTGTTTTTCAGTTGTTGCCAAAATATCACTATTCAGTTATTTTTATTTTAATTTTATATGGAGGAGTTTCTGAAGGTTTTACACCTCTATCTGCCATTTTGAAGGTAATATTGGATTCCATCTTCAACTTCATTAAAGTGGATCGCTTCTCAACGAATTCGCTTCGAAGTTCCCTTACTTCATTATTTATTTTTGCGATCAAATGTACTTTGCGTTCCGCGCTATGTGAACAAGCGATCATAACAATGGCCAAAAGGGTACAAAAAACAATAAAACGCCAGTTTTTAAACGCATCATCACTGATAAGAAAATTTGCCTTTAATATGTTATAAACCCCTTTTTTCATAGGTAGATTCTTATTGTTTTTTATAGGTCATATGTAATTCGCATATCTTCATCGGTGTTTGTATCGTGTTTTCGTTATGCTCATTTCATAGCTTCTTACCAATGAACCCTTCAAACCAGCGGCCTATTAGGGTTAATTTTATAATTTTTTGGCAATGCGCAATTTTGCACTTCTCGCCCTTTTATTTTTTCTTATTTCTTCCGCGTCCGGCACTATTAGTCCATTCACCTTTTTGAACGGCACCGAGATATTTCCATAAAAATCCTTTTCCGCTTCACCTTCAAAAAGACCGCTTCGAATATATCTTTTTACCAATCTGTCCTCCAGGGAATGGTAAGACATCAAACTCAGTCTCCCGCCTTTTTTCAACAAATCCTGGGTTTGGAGCAAGAATTCCTTTAAAGCCTCGATCTCCTGATTTACCTCTATCCGGATAGCCTGATAGATTTGTGCCAAAATTTTGTGTTCTTTTTCCTTATACAAAAAGGGACGTAATACTTCCTTTAATTGCTCACTTGTTTTAATTGGAGCAACTTCCCTTGCCTTTACTATCTCGGCAGCAATTTTTGGAGCGTTCCGCAAATCGGCATATTCATAAAACATTTTTTTAAGCTGTCCTTCCTCGTATTCGTTAATGACCTCCAAGGCGCTTAAACTTCCTTTCCTGCTCATTCTCATATCCAGTTTTGCTTCAAAACGGGTAGAAAAACCGCGTTCGGCAACATCGAACTGATGAGAAGAAACTCCAAAATCGCCTAAAATCCCATCCACTTCTTTTACTCCGTAAAACCTCAAAAACCTCTTAATAAACCTGAAGTTTTCATTAATAAGCGTAAATCGCGGATCGTCTATTTTATTTTCCAGCGTATCTTCATCCTGATCAAAAGCGAATAATTTACCTTTCTCTCCCAATCTGCTTAAAATTTCCCTGGAATGTCCACCACCGCCAAAAGTGACATCTACATAGACGCCATCCGGCTTGATGTTTAATCCATCTACAGATTCCTTTAATAATACTGGATTATGATATTCCATCAGGTAATTGGTTTCCCATAATATCTTCGGCCATGTCCGCAAAATCGTCGGCCGCGACATCAATGGCATTTTCATATTTATTTTTATCCCAAATTTCGATGATATTAATAGCTGAAGACAATACAATTTCCTTGTTAATATCAGCAAATCCCATCAAATCCTTGGGGATCAACAACCTTCCATTTGCATCTACCTCAACAGTTTTAACACCGGCGGTAAATTTTCTGATAAAATCGTTGTTCTTTTTCACAAACCGGTTTAACCCGTTTATTTTCTGCATTAAAACATTCCACTCCTCAATAGGATATAATTCCAAACACGGCTGGAATACAGATCTTTTTATAACAAAGATTTCTTTTAAAACCGGGGACAACTGTTTTTTCAATGCTGAAGGAACCATAAGACGGCCTTTAGCATCAACTTTACATTCATATGTTCCAATTAGGTTTACCACTTCATCTCTTTATAGCATCAAATATATTGAAATTATTACCACTTTTTACCACATTCTACCACATTGTTGATAAGTTTATCCACCTATTGTGCTGAAACCCTACTAAATAGCGCTACTCCATTAGGTTTCAGGACCTTGCTTTTTAGGTTGTAATTGTTAAATTTTCATTAAAAAATTAAAGCTTTTTTAATGCGAAAAGTTTCGAAAAATAATAAGGCTATTCTGTAATAATGATTATACTTGTACTGAAATCGCTATATTTGCATATGGTAACAGCAAAGGCCCTCAAT
>JBBRGD010000040.1:0-10385 GCA_038241065.1 Flavobacteriales bacterium | reverse complement strand
AGAACGCCGTGGTAAATGCCCAATTGATTTCAAATGAGTCAAAGGATAATATTAATTATACCAATAAACCTAAAGTTGTTGTAGTAGATGGGCTTGAAGATTATATTATTGTAGACGAGGAAGATGTATTATTGATAGTCCCAAAAGAAAAGGAACAGGAAATTAAGGAGATTAGAGCCCGAGTAATGGAAAAGTTTGGGAAAAACTTAGGTTAGAAATGGAAAACAAAGATAATCCAGGCGCTGGTACCTCAAAAGAAACCATTAAGCAGAATGAATATTCTCATGCAACCGGGATCTGGCATAGTTTCAGGGCATTCATCTCAGAACTGCTCGATATCCGTCAGGATACCGATTGGGAAGCTACAGTTGAGGCGATTAAAAAGGATATTTCCTTTAAGGGGCACAATGCATGGATTTTAATATTTTCGGTATTTGTTGCTTCGATAGGGCTGAATGTGAGCAGCACCGCCGTTGTAATTGGAGCGATGTTGATATCTCCACTTATGGGCCCAATTGTAGGGGTTGGATTATCGGTGGCCATTAATGATGTGGATACCTTAAAGAAATCCTTTATCAATATGGGAGTTATGGTTGGGCTGAGTGTGTTAACAGCTTATTTGTACTTTTTGATATCCCCGGTAAAAGAAGAAACCCCGGAATTAATCGCTCGTACGTATCCTACTATTCTGGATGTCCTGGTTGCCATATTTGGAGGACTGGCATTGATTGTCGCTAAAACAAAGAAGGGTACCATCGCTAGTGTGATCTTTGGAGTTGCTATTGCTACTGCTTTGATGCCGCCGTTATGCACCGTTGGTTATGGTTTGGCTATTGGAAATATGGCATATGCCGGCGGAGCAATCTATCTGTTTTCCATAAATGCTGTTTTTATTGCACTTTCTACTTTTGTCGTTTCAAAACTATTGAATTTTCCTTTGGTTAAATATGCAAACAGCAAACACCGAAAGAAAATTGCTCAGATTGCCTCCATAATTGCAATTATTGTAATGATCCCAAGTGTTATCCTGTTTGTAAACCTTTTACAAAGACAGGTGTTTGAAGCAAAGTCTCGGGAATTTATATCAGAAGTGGTGCGATATAGTGGTGCTGAAACTATTAAAACCAATCAGGATTATCACAATAAGAAAATTGAGGTATATCTTATTGGTGTTTCTGTACCCCAGGCAACCATTGAAACCTGGAAAGAGCAAATGAAGGAGATGGAAGCACTTAAAGAATCCACATTAATTATCCACCAGGGAGCGAACCAAACAGGAGATTTAGCCTTATTGTCAACCCAGGTAAGAAGCGGAATTTTGGAAGATCTCTATATAAAAAATCAGGAAGTTATCGAGAATAAGGATGCCCGAATCTCATTGTTGGAAAATGAACTTTTGAAATATAAACTCGGGGATTTTTCATTCAAAGAAATCAGTCAGGAGGTGAAGGTGAATTACGAAAACGTGGAAACCCTTAGTTTTGCTAATATGATCTCTACCAATTTTTCAAAAATTGATACTATCCCCACTTTTAATATTACCTGGAAAAACAAAGTTGTTAATAAGGTGAAAAAGGCTGAAACCAAAAAAATTCAGAATTGGTTAGCATTAAGATTAAAATTGGATACGTTGGCCGTAAAATCCATGAACTAACTAATGCCCTTGAATTTGTGCTTTTCTCACTTTTTTGAATAGCTTGGAGGAATAAACAAAATCGGTTACGGTTTGGTTATCGGTTTTAAAAATTTGATTTTTATCCCCTTTCCATGCCAAAACGCCATCCTTTAAAAAGGCAATATTTTCGCCAATTTCCAATACAGAGTTCATATCGTGGGTTATGACTACCGTTGTAATATTGTATTCTTTTGTCAGCTCCATAATTAAATTATCAATAATAGTAGCTGTGTTAGGATCCAAACCTGAATTGGGCTCATCACAAAATAAATATTTAGGCTTATTGACAATTGCCCTGGCTATGGCAACCCTTTTTTGCATTCCACCGCTTATCTCTCCGGGAAATTTATTTCCGCTTCCTTCCAGGTTCACCCGCTCTAAAACTTCATGTACCCGTTTTACTAAATTCCTTTTTTTGCTATTCGTAAACATTCTCAAGGGGAACATCACATTTTCCTCTACGGTCATAGAATCAAACAGGGCTCCTCCCTGAAAAAGCATTCCGATTTCTTTCCGGAGTTCACGCTTTTCTTCATCCGAAAAACTTGAGTAAGCTTTTCCATCATATTCAATAGTTCCTTCATCTGGAGTAAAAAGACCTAACATACATTTGAGCAAAACACTCTTTCCTGATCCCGATTCCCCAATAATAAGGTTTGTTTTTGCTGTTTCAAAAACAAAGTCAATTCCTTTTAGAACTTCTTCGTTTCCGAATTTTTTTTGTAAATTTTTAACTTCTATCATTAGCTGAGTAATAATTGGGTTACAACGTAATTGGTGATAATAAGAACCACACTGGTCCATACAAACGCTGTGGTGCTTGCTTTACCTACCTCAAGAGCTCCGCCTTTCATATAATACCCATGATACGCAGGAATGGTTGCCAAAATCATCGCAAATAAGAAAGTTTTAATAAATGCATAGGTCAGGTGAAAACCGTTAAAATCATTCTGTAATCCTTCAATAAATACATCAGATCCTACAAATCCGCCCCAAACAGCAGCGGCATAGGCGCCTAAAACTCCCAAGAACATAGAAATGGCAATAACAAAAGGATAGGTAAGCATCGCAATAATTTTTGGAAATATCAAATAGTTCAGGGAATTGACCCCCATGATTTCCAAAGCATCAATTTGCTCTGTAACCCGCATAGATCCAAGGCTGGAAGTTATAAATGAACCTACTTTTCCCGCCATAATAATGGAGATGAAAGTAGGAGCAAATTCCAGAATTATGGACTGGCGGGCAGCAAAAGCGATCAGGGTTTTTGGGACTAATGGATTGTTTAGATTCAATGCGGTTTGAATTGCTACCACACCTCCAATAAAGAAGGATATAAAGGAAACAATTCCCAAAGAACCTATTATTAATACGTCAATTTCCTTAAAAATAAGAGATTTTAATATTATGCCTTTGGTCATCCGGCCAAATATGCCTTTAAGCATTAAAAAATATTCACCAATAGAATTCAGATAGCTCATCAAGGAATTTTTGCAAAGCTAAAATAGTAAATTTATCCTTAAAACTATTTAACGTGGAATTAATCTTTAAGCCCCAATTCTTTAGTATTTTTGAGAAACTTATATTCTGAATATTTACCTATGAAAAATTTTATTCTACTGTTTATTTTATCGCTTACAATCAATTCCATTTTTGCACAAAATCCCCAAACAAGTCCTATTAATCCTGATAAACCAAAATTGGTGGTTGGGATCGTGGTAGATCAAATGCGCTTCGATTATCTCACCCGCTTTTGGGAAAAATATGAAAATGATGGATTTAAACGCCTTGTAAATGAGGGTTTTAACTTTAAAAACAATCATTTCAATTACATTCCTACTTATACAGCTCCCGGTCACACCTCTGTTTACACCGGAACTACCCCGCAAAACCATGGAATTATCGGAAATGGATGGTATAATAAATTCGAAAAAAATGAAGTGTATTGTACCAGTGATGAAAATGTACAATCTATAGGAACCAATTCTTCCGCAGGTAAAATGTCACCACATAGAATGATCTCAACGACAATAGGGGATGAAAACAGATTATTTACCCAAATGCAGGGCAAAACTATTGGAATTGGATTAAAAGACAGAAGTGCTATTTTACCTGCGGGGCATACCGCAAATGCGGCATATTGGTTTCATGGAATGGATGAGGGAAAATGGATTAGCAGCACATATTATATGAATAAATTACCTGATTGGGTTCAGGCCTTTAATAAATCGGGAAAAGCAACTTCCTATCTGAAAGAATGGAACAGCCTGGCCGATATTAAAACTTATTCTGAAAGCGGAACAGACAAAAACAATTTTGAAACAGGCTTTAGCGGAAGAACAACTTTTCCCTATAATTTAGCAGAACTCGCTCCTAAGAACGGGCAATTTGATTTGCTGAAATATACGCCATTCGGGAACTCAATTACTGCCGATTTTGCAATTGCAGCGCTGGAAGGCGAAAAGCTGGGAGCCGATGAATTCACCGATTTCCTTACCGTAAGTTTTTCCAGCACCGATTATATTGGCCATAATTTTGGAGTGAATTCAAAGGAAGTCCAGGATGCCTATATGAGGTTGGATAAGGATCTGGCCAGATTGCTAAAGGCTTTGGACGAGAAAGTAGGAGTAGGAAATTATACCTTGTTTCTAACTTCAGATCACGGTGGAGTAGATGTTCCTTCATATCTTCAATCGGTTAAAATTCCGGCAGGTTATTTTGAAGACAAGGCTTTTGAAGATGATTTGAAGGTATTTGTTGAAGAAAAGTTCGGCAGCAAAGATTTGATAGAAATGGTTTCTAATTATCAGATCTTCTTAAATTATGAAACACTTGCAAAAGAGAAAATAGAGGCTTCCAATGTGGAAGATGCAATTGCACATTTTGTGCTTCAAAAACCCCAAATAAACAGGGTTTTTACAAGAACTCAACTTGAAGGAAATGATTTCACTTCAGGGATTTCCGGTTTGATACAAAAAGGGTTTAATCAAAGACGGAGCGGGGATGTAGTGTTTGTGTTAAAGCCTGCCATTATTTCTTATTCTAAAACAGGTTCTACGCATGGCAGCGGATTTTCCTATGATACCCATGCACCGCTTATTTTCTTTGGGAAAGGCATACCGCATGGAGATACTTCTAAAAAATCTGAAATTATTGATATTGCACCAACAATCTCCACAATATTAGGGATTTCATTTCCAAGTGCAAGCTCAGGGAAACCTCTGTTTGAAATGTTGGACAACTAGGAGCCCAAAATTTTTTTACACATTTTATTCCAGCGCATTTTTCTTATAAAGCGGCCTTCTTGTTTTGTTACAAGAAAAGTCTGCTTTTCTTTTTTAGCCTTGAAATACCCGCCGAGGAAATCCTTAAATAAGCGCATATCGTTTTTTAAATATGCCAGTTTCGCCGAAGCTATGCATGTAATAACAAAGCCGTAATGCAACCTGTAGAAAGCTTCACCCTGCCTGTACTTTGAAGAAGGGTTATAGGTGGCTCCGGTAGGTTTTAAATGCTGTACAAGCAATTCCTTATCGGTTTTTACAGACCATCCGTGGAATTGAGCCAATAATTCATCGGCAGTATCCCAACCCATAGCCGGTTTTAGTTTTCCAATTAAAAGAAAACATTCTTTTCTGTAAGCTTTTAGGGCGCCACGCAAATGATCTGAATCGGTTAAATTCTCCAGGATCCATTTTTCGTTTTTTAATACTAAGCAAAATCCACCGGCCATACCAACCTTTGAATCCTCTTCAAAAAGTTGACAGATGGTTTTTAAATAATCCTGCGGAAAAATTAGATCGGCATCAAATTTACAGATGATATCGTACTCTTCATCCAGAGTGCGGTAACCTTTATTAAAGGCGTTAATTATCTTGCTGCCTGGTAAATGTTCTTCAGAAGATGAATTCTTTACCAGAGATATAAAAGGATATTTTTGAATGAATCCGGAAACTATTTCAGATGTGTTGTCTGAAGATTGGTCATCTACTACTACAATTTTTGAAGGAAGAAAAGATTGTTCCACCAAAGATTGAAGGGTTTTCCCGATAAATTCGGCTTCGTTATGCGCGGGAATGACAATATAGATTTTCAAGAAATGAGTTTCAATATTAATGCTAAATTACAATAATATTGGTTGTAATTTGAAAGTGATGAAAAGGAGGCATTGTGTGTTTTTGAATATCCAACATTTCTGATTGGGAGCTGGAATTATATGGTGTTTTTTCTTTTAGGGAAACTAACGTTCCGCATAAACAGCGTAATAACGTGGAGTTATACTTCGTAGCAAAGGTCGAAATCCTATTTTATTGATAGGATTTGTCCATTTTTCGGATTTTTTGATGTGCCATCCGGCTTTTTCCAGTAACCAATCAAATTGCCAGTCTTCAAACTCGTGAAAATGCCGGTCTCTCATATCGGTTTTGCTTCTGTAAGCATTGGAGAACCACAATTTTAATGGAACTGTGGCGACAAGTTTTTGAGCCTGTATGTCTTTTAGCACATTATAAGGAGACACAAGATGTTCAAAGATCTCAAAAGCAGTTACGATCTCAAATTCGTCGGTTTTGACTGCTGATGTATTCAGGTCAAGATCTTCTCCTTCGGTATTTTTAACTTGATAATTATGTTGTTCCATAATTTTAGAAAAAGGATTTTTCACACCCAAATCCAAAATTTTGGCGGGGGAGGGGACCACTTCTTCTAAAAATTCCAATGTTTTTTTATACCTCTTGTTTGGGTAAGTATTCTCGTACATATTAATATTGGTACACCAAGGCATTAATATTCAATCCTGCGCCTACACTTGCCATCATAATTATATCACCTTTATTTAATTTCTGGTCTTTAATTTCGCCTCTTATCACAAGGTCTAATAACGTGGGTACAGTGGCCACACTGTTATTTCCGAGTTTCTGAATACTCATTGGCATGATGTTTTCGGGAACCGGCATATTATGTAATTTGTAGAAACGGGATACAATGGCATCATCCATTTTTTCGTTGGCCTGATGGATAAAGATCTTTTTAACTTCGTCTATGTTTTTACCGCTTTTATCAAGGCAGGATTTCATCGCATTTGGAACATGAGTTAGTGCCGATTCATAAAGTTTGCGTCCGTTCATCTTTATATATCGGGTATTATCATTGTCTTCAGCACGGTTTGATTTTCCAAAATAAATATGATGAGCCTCCTGATATGAGTAAGTTGCCGATTCATGAGATAAAATGCCGCCTTCCTGTTCTGTAACTTCAAGAACCGCAGCTCCTGCACCATCAGAAAATATCATAGAATCTCGGTCATATATGTCTACAACCCTTGAAAGCGCTTCAGCACCAATTACAAGACATTTTTTTGCCATTCCGCATTTCATGAATGCCTGTGCCTGTATAACAGCTTCTATCCAACCCGGACAGCCAAAAAGGACATCATAGGCTACACACTTTGGGTTTTTTATGCGCAAATTATGTTTTACACGGGTTGCCAGGCTAGGGACAGTATCACTTTGAACACTGCCATGCTTGACATCTCCATAGTTATGTGCTACAATTAGGTAGTCCAAAGTTTCCGGATCTGTTCCTGAATTTTCAAATGCTTTCTGGGCTGCAACGGTTGCCATATCTGAAGTATCTAAATTTTCTTCCAGATATCTGCGTTCCTCAATTCCAGTAATCGCCTTAAATTTTTCAATAGTTATCTCGTTGGCCTGAGGAAAACCTGAGCCATCTGTATTTAGGAATTCATGCTTCAAAAAGTCGGAATTCTTTCTTTTTAAATTAGGAATAAAACTTCCTAAACCTGTGATTTTTATGCTCATTTGAACGAGGTATTTTTTTGATAATTTTAACTAAAATAATAAAAGCAATTTAAGTATCGTATAAGTAACTGAATTATTTCAGTCAATTTATGATATTGATATTTTTAAAAATATTTTTGTATTAAAATCGCATTTAAACCAACTTATTTTATTAAAAAGCTAAAGGCAGACTTCTGGGACTGCCTTTAGCTAATCAATTGTATTAAGCCTCCAGATATTCCTCAATAGGATTGCAGGTGCAAATTAAATTTCGATCACCAAAAGCATCATCAGTGCGTCTTACCGTAGGCCAGAATTTATTGTCGGCAACAAAATCCAATGGGAATGCTGCCTGTTCGCGGGTATAATTGAATTCCCAGGTATCTGCGGTAAGCATAGCCAAGGTATGCGGTGCATTTTTAAGGATATTGTTCTCGTTCTTAGTGGAAGATTCATCAATTTCCTTACGAATAGAGATCAACGCATCGCAAAACCGATCGAGTTCCGCCTTGCTTTCACTTTCGGTAGGTTCTATCATCAAAGTTCCTCCAACGGGGAAAGATACAGTTGGAGCATGGAAACCATAATCCATCAACCGTTTTGCGATATCTCCCACTTCAATTCCATTGCTTTTAAAAGGACGGCAATCTACAATAATTTCGTGAGCAGCCCTTCCTCGTTCTCCGGAAAACAAAGTTTGAAAATCGTTTTTTAAGCGTTCTTTGATATAGTTTGCGTTTAAAATAGCATATTCGGTTGCTTTTTGTAAACCTTTGCCACCCAACATGGTAATGTAGCCATAAGATATTATACAAACCAAAGCAGAACCCCATGGCGCTGATGAAATAGCGGTAATTGCTTTTTCTCCTCCTGTTTTAATAATGGGATTTCCGGGTAAAAATGGAAGTAATTGTTTTGCAACACAAATAGGTCCTACACCGGGTCCACCACCACCGTGAGGAATGGCAAAGGTTTTGTGCAGGTTAAGGTGGCAAACATCGGCTCCAATTGTTCCGGGATTGGTCAAACCAACCTGGGCATTCATATTAGCTCCATCCATATATACCTGCCCGCCATTTTCGTGGATTAGCCGGGTTATCTCGCAGATAGCCGATTCAAAAACCCCATGAGTAGAAGGATAGGTGACCATAAGTGCAGCCAAATTATCCTTGTGTTTGAGTGCTTTTTCCCTTAGATCTTCCAAATCTATATTTCCTTCTTTTGTAGATTTAGTCACAACCACTTTCATTCCGGCCATAACTGCCGAAGCGGGATTTGTGCCGTGAGCTGATGAAGGGATCAGACAAATATTTCGATGTGATTCTCCTCTTGATTCGTGGTAAGCCCGGATTACCATCAAACCAGCGTATTCTCCCTGGGCCCCTGAATTAGGTTGAAGTGAGGTGCCGGAAAATCCTGTAATTTCTGTGAGCTGATCTTCCAAACGTTTTAGGACAATTTGGTAACCCTCTGCTTGTTCCACAGGAACAAAGGGGTGAATGTTGCCCCACTGCGGATTGCTTAGAGGTAACATTTCTGAAGCTGCATTTAGCTTCATGGTGCAGGATCCTAAGGCGATCATGGAGTGGTTAAGGGATAAATCTTTACGCTCCAGTTTCTTAATATAACGCATCAATTCCGTTTCGGAATGATAGGAATTAAAGACCTCATGGGTTAAAAATTCTTTTTTCCTTTTAATTTCTTCTGGAATTGCGTTGCCTTCTTCCAAACTTTCAATTGCATTGATTTTTTTGCCGGAAACCTCAGAAAAAATGGAAGTTATTTTATTTAAATCTGAAACAGTCGTAGACTCATTCAATGAGATCACTACTGTATCAGCATCAGGATAATAGAAATTGATCTTATTTTTTTCTGACAGATCTTTTACAACTGAAGCATTTGCACTGATTTTTAATGTGTCAAAATAAGAAGAATTCAATTGTTTAAACCCTAATTCTTCCAATTTTTTCGCAAGACTGACTGCGGAGCGGTGAACTGTATCAGCAATATAATGAAGGCCTTTAGGACCGTGATATACAGCGTACATTCCAGCCATAACAGCAAGTAATACCTGTGCAGTACAAATGTTGGAAGTTGCTTTGTCGCGTTTAATATGTTGCTCCCGTGTTTGCAATGCCATCCTCAAAGCACGGTTGCCATTCAGATCTTTGGTAATACCAATAATTCTTCCGGGAAGACTGCGCTTGTATTCATCTTTGGTGGCAAAATAAGCCGCGTGTGGGCCGCCGTAACCTAGAGGAATCCCAAAGCGTTGCGTGGTTCCAACTACTACATCTACTCCCAGTTCTCCAGGGGCCTGTAATTTTACTAAACTTAAAAGATCTGCAGCGGCAACTACTTTTATTTCTGAAGCTTTACAATTTGAAACAAAATCGGCATAGTTAAAAACCTGTCCTGTTTTTCCGGGATATTGAATAATTGCTCCAAAATAAGTTTTTGAAAAATCAAATTTGGTATGATCTCCAATAGTCAATTGAATTCCTAATGGAATTGCACGTGTTTTTAGTAAAGAAATGGTTTGTGGCAGTACTTCTTCAGAAACAAAAAACCTGTTTACTTCATTCTTCTTCTGATCGCGCTCTCTTACGGCAAATAAAAGAGCCATCGCTTCTGCAGCAGAAGTGGATTCATCTAAGAGCGAAGAATTGGCAATTTCCATCCCGGTAAGATCACTCACCATGGTTTGGAAATTTAACAAAGCTTCTAGTCTTCCTTGAGACACTTCGGCCTGATAAGGTGTGTAGGCAGTGTACCATCCCGGGTTTTCCAAAATATTACGCTGAATTACCGCAGGCATAATAGCCTGATGGTAACCTAAGCCAATATAAGTTTTAAAAACCTTATTTTTGGCGGCTAATTCACCTATATGCTCGGCATATTCATTTTCGCTA
>JBBRGD010000039.1:0-10430 GCA_038241065.1 Flavobacteriales bacterium | reverse complement strand
TCATTCACTGATGAGGAAGATGAAAACGCCACCTGGAACAGTCATGTAGATCTCGGCCTTTGGGCCGATTTTATGCTTATTGCTCCGGCTACTGCCAATACGTTATCTAAAATGGCAACGGGAACTAGCGACAATATCCGTTTAGCTACCTACCTTTCAGCAAAGTGTCCGGTTTATTTTGCTCCGGCAATGGATTTGGATATGTTCCAGCACCCTGCTACCAAAAAGAGTTTGCATATCCTCCAGTCTTATAAAAATATTATGATCCCTGCGGAATCCGGAGAACTGGCCAGGGGGCTTTTTGGCGAAGGCAGAATGGCGGAACCGGAAAATATTCTTAGCTTTATAGAAAACCACCTGCGCGAAAAAATGCCTCTTAGCAATAGAAAGATCATGATTACCGCCGGGCCCACATACGAAGCTCTAGATCCTGTGCGTTTTATAGGAAATCATTCCAGTGGAAAAATGGGATTTGAACTGGCAATAGAAGCTTCTAAATTAGGTGCTGAGGTAATTCTTATTTCAGGTCCCAGCCATTTAAATTTAGAGAATTCAAATATTAGGCTTATCAGGGTCACCACTGCCCAGGAAATGTATAATGCGGCGCACGAATTTTACGCCACAATGGATGTGGTAATAGCGGCAGCAGCGGTATCTGACTATAAGCCGAAAACTGTAGCTAAGCAAAAAATGAAAAAGCAGGAAGCTGTTTTGACAATTGAATTAACACCAACCCAGGATATTTTGGCTTCCATGGGAAAATTGAAAAAGAAACAAAAGCTTGTTGGTTTTGCATTAGAAACCAATAATGAACTGGAAAACGCAAGAGGAAAACTGGAAAGTAAAAACTTGGATTTTATAGTTCTGAATTCCATGAATGATGAAGGAGCAGGTTTTAAATCCGACACTAATAAAATCAAAATTATCACAAAAAACGAAGTGAAAACATTCGGTTTAAAATCTAAATCTGAAGTTGCACGGGATATTTTAAATGAAGTAATCTTATTGTTAAATGAATAAGCTCGTACTGGTATTATTGATGTTTTTTGGCGTAGCGCTAGCTTCGGCCCAGGATTTTAACGGGGAGGTAATTATTAATGCCGAGCAAACAGGGCAAAGTAACTTATCTGTTTTTAAAACCCTGCAAAGATCACTTTCCGAATTTATCAATCAAACCAGTTGGACCGATCGGAAGTATGCAAATCACGAACGCATCAACTACAGTATTTTTATCAATATTTCAAAATTTGAAAACGATTCATTTTCAGGAACTATTCAGGTGCAATCCTCTCGTCCCGTTTTTGGATCTACCATGATAACTCCTATCTTCAATTTTAACGATGAACAATTCAGCTTTAATTACCGGGAATTTGAGCCTTTAACATACAGTCAGAATGCCTATTCTTCCAATTTGGTTTCAGTAATATCATTCTACGTTTATACCATCTTAGGATTGGATGCGGATACTTTTCAACAGGAAGGGGGAACCCCATATTTTGAAGAAGCTAACCGAATTGTGACTACAGCTCAGCAAAGCAATACCACCGGCTGGCGTGGAACCGATGGAAACCATTCCCGTTACAGGCTTAATGCCGATCTGTTGTCTAACGCCTATTTGGATTACCGAACCACATTGTACCAATACCACCGCCTGGGTCTGGATGTAATGCATAAAGATCCTGCTGAAGGAAAAAAAGCCATTGCAAACTCAATTCAAAATTTACGCAGTATGAATGACAGTAGGCCAAATTCATTGTTATTGCGTGTATTTTTTGACTCCAAAGCTCAGGAAATCGAACAAATTTTTGGTGCTGGCCCATCAGTTCCTATTGCTGATCTTGTGGATACTTTAAACAGGGTTGCGCCCATGTATGCAGAGAATTGGAGAAAGATCCAATTCTAATGCATTCGGTTTTGATTGGAATGAAATTCTCTTGTATCTTTAGCTTCAAATCTATTATAATTTGCTAACTGCTTTATCTATTAAAAATTACGCCTTGATTGAAGATATCAAAATTGATCTTCAACAGGGGTTTACCATAATTACGGGCGAAACTGGTGCCGGGAAATCCATTATGCTTGGGGCGCTTGGACTTCTCTTGGGAAAACGGGCAGATTATAGCGCGATCCGAAATTCAAAAAACAAATGTGTCATTGAAGGAGTTTTTGATATTGCCAATTACAAACTCACCAATTTTTTTACTGCCGAAGATCTGGATTATGAAAACCAAACCATCATTCGTAGGGAAATTCTCGCTTCGGGTAAATCCAGGGCGTTTATAAACGACACCCCCGTAACCCTTCCCACGCTTGTGAAATTAGGCGATTTTTTAATCGATATTCACGGGCAACACCAAACGCTGAGTTTAGGGGAAAACCAATATCAGTTTGAAATATTGGATACGCTTTCTAAAAATCACGATTCGTTACAGGAGTTTCAGGAAGGGCTGAAAGATTATAAAAAACTACAACACCAATTGACGCTGTTAAAGGAATCTCAGGCATTGGCGATAAAAGAACACGATTACAATTTGTTTTTGCTAAAGGAACTTGAAGAAGCCCGTTTAAAGGAAGGCATGCAGGAGGATCTTGAGGAACGCCACGAAGAATTGAACAATGTTGAAGCCCTTACAGAACATCTTGGAGTTGCCTTTAATCATATTCAGCAGGAAGAATTAGGTACAATTGCAGGATTAAAAGTGGTACGTACCAATTTGTCTAAAATCGCCGGTTTTTCAGGAACTTACACGAGTTTACGGGAGCGGGTAGAAAGCCTTATAATAGAACTGGACGATATTGCGCAGGAATTGGAAACATCTTTAGAAAGGGTGGAGGCAAATCCTGAAGAGTTGGATGAGGTAAATGCAAAACTTCAGGTAATCTATAATTTAAGAAAGAAACATTCTGCAAATAGTATAGAAGAGTTATTGAGAATAAAAACTCAACTCACCCAAAAGGTGGCTCTGACGGAAAATGCCGAAGCCGATCTGGAACAGCTAAATAAAGAGATTCTTAAGAAAAAAGTAAATTTAGGCCTTATTAGCAATAAAATACATGAGAATAGAGAGCAAACCATTCCCGGACTTATTTCAGATGTTGAAAAAATAATATCCGATTTGGGAATGCCTAATGCCAGACTTAAAATGGATCTTAAATTCCGAGAAGAATTTTATTCGAATGGTCAAGATCAGCTTTTTTGGTATTTATCTGCCAATAAAGGTGGGGATTTTACCGAACTGAAAAAAGCGGCCTCAGGAGGAGAACTATCCCGGATTATGCTTGCGGTTAAAAGTATTCTCGCTTCCAAAAGTAAATTGCCTACCATTATTTTTGATGAAATAGACACAGGAGTTTCGGGGGAGATTGCTCAAAAAATGGGAGATATACTTTACAATATGGGGCAAACTATGCAAGTGATAGCCATTACACACTTGCCTCAAATTGCCGGAAAAGGGAATAAACACTTTAAAATTTTTAAAGAAGATGCTTCCGAAATTACCGTTACCAAGATCAAAGAACTTCAGCCCGAAGAGCGAATTGAGGAACTTGCCATGATGTTGGGAGGCAATACTTTGAGTAAATCGGCGATGGCTCATGCAAAAGCCTTACTTAATTAAATCAAGTTTGTATATTTACAGGCTTAAAACACTTTAAAAAAAATTTATACAAATGGCATACAATCTACTAAAGGGAAAAAGAGGGATTATTTTTGGCGCATTGGACGAAAATTCTATAGCATGGAAAACAGCCGAGCAGGTGCATGCCGAAGGCGGAAAATTTGTTTTGACAAATGCCCCAATTGCCTTGCGAATGGGAACCCTTAATAAACTTGCAGAAGCAACCAACTCAGAAATTATTCCTGCGGACGCTACAAGTATTGAGGATTTGGAAAAACTAGTAGAAAAAGCTATCGAAATTTTGGGAGGAAAGATTGATTTTGTGCTGCATTCCATAGGGATGTCCATGAATGTGCGAAAAGGAAACCATTATACCAGCCAGAACTATGAGTTCACTCAAAAAGGTTGGGATATTTCCGCGGTTTCTTTTCATAAAACCATGCAAGTTCTTTACAAAAAAGATGCGATGAATGAATGGGGTAGTATTGTTGCTCTTACTTATATGGCTTCTCAACGTGTATTTCCAGATTATAATGATATGGCCGACAATAAAGCCTACCTGGAATCTATCGCGCGTAGTTTTGGATATTTCTTTGGAAAGGATAAAAAAGTTAGGGTCAACACGATTTCCCAGTCGCCAACTCCAACTACAGCCGGAATGGGCGTTAAAGGTTTTAACGGATTTATTGCCTATGCCGATAAAATGTCTCCGCTTGGAAATGCCACGGCTCTAGATTGTGCAAACTATACTGTTACCTTATTTTCTGATTTGACAAAGCGGGTTAGCCTTCAGAATTTATACAATGATGGCGGATTCTCGAATATGGGTGTTAGTATGGAAGTGATGGATGCCTTTATGAAAGGGGAAGAATAGCATAAAAAATGAGCTTATAAAATTTAGCTCGAAATAAATCGAGGCTAAATTTTATAATTTAACACCGGTTTTTATTACAATGCAGATACACTATTCATTTATTATTCCGGTTTTTAACAGGCCGGAGGAAATTAGGGAATTGTTGCAGAGTATGACTGAACTTCATTGGGCAGGAACTTTTGAAGTAGTTATTATTGAAGATGGTTCTACACTTTCTTCAGAAAAAGTGATCAGAGAATTTCAGGATAGGTTACAAATAAGTTATTATTTTAAACCGAATTCCGGCCCGGGAGATTCAAGAAATTACGGAATGCGCAGAGCGAGGGGAAATTATTTTCTCATCTTGGATTCCGATGTGATCTTACCTCCTGATTATTTAAAAGAAGTCGATTCTTTTTTATCCTCAAATTTTCGTGATTGTTTTGGTGGGCCGGATGCAGCTCATCACAGTTTTTCCGATAAGCAAAAGGCAATTAACTACGCCATGACATCCTTGCTTACCACAGGCGGTATTCGCGGCAGCAAACGAGCCTTAAATAAATTTCAGCCACGCAGTTTTAACATGGGACTCTCAAAAAAAGCTTTTGAAGTTTCCGGCGGGTTCAATAATATTAATCCAGGGGAAGACCCTGATCTATCATTGCGATTACTTAAGCTGGGATTTGAAACTGCCTTAATTCCCAATGCTGTTGTTTTTCATAAAAGGCGAATAAATTGGAAGAAATTTTACAGGCAGGTTCATAAATTTGGGTTGGTACGGCCCATTTTGAACCTTTGGCATCCAGGATCGGGAAAAATAACTTATTGGTTGCCCAGTTTGTATATGATTGGTCTTTTATTTGCAATAGTATTATTTCTATTGGGTGTTTACATTTTCTTATTATGTTATTTGTCCTATTTTATAATAGTTGGATTTGACGCCGGTATAAAAAACAGAAGTTTAAATATTGGTTTAGCAGCTATTATTGCTACTTTTATTCAATTCTCAGGATACGGTTACGGATTTTTAAAATCTATATGGAAATTGAGATTCCTAAAGATGGAACCGGAAACCGCTTTTCCACAGTTATTTTTTAACAATGCAAGACAAAAAAAAGCAAAATAAGCCTTGGATAAAAAAGGGACCTTTAAAAACATTTTTATTCTTTCTGGGGTTTTCTACCGTTATTTGGGTCTTTGTTCAATTTTCCAAGCAATATACTTCAGTAATAGAGCTGCCGGTAAGCTATATAAACCTTCCAAAAGATAAAATTCTTCTGGAAAATTCTCCAAAATATTTAGATCTGAGAATTCAGGATAAAGGTTTTAATATAGCTATCTATAAGTTTTTTCCGAGAGTATTAAAGATAGATCTAAGTGAGGTCGAGTCTTTGGATGGACAATTAGTTTACAATCTGGAACCTAATAAAGCGGCAATTTTATCACAGTTAAGAATAGACTATGAAGATGCCGATTTTCTTCAGGAAAACCTGAAAATTGATTTTCAACAGCGAGCGGTCAAAAGGCTCCTTATTAATTCCAAAATAAATTTGGACTTCTCTATAGGGTATTCAGCATTGGATGAAATTAAACTTCAACCGGATTCAATCACAGTAAGCGGCCCTGAAAATATTTTGGATACTTTGCGGCAGGTCAACACAAAGGAACTAAAAATAGATAATATCAATAAAGACATAGAGGGCAGAATAAAACTGGATAGAACAAATCTAGGTACGGTTACTTTTTATCAGGATGAAGTGAGCTATTCCCTTCGTACTGATAAGTTTACAGAAGGAAAGGTTGAAATTCCTATCGAGATGATAAACGTGCCTGAAAAAATGAATGCAGTTATTTTTCCAAAAGAGGTAATTGTTTATTATCAGGTAAGTTTAAACGAATTTGATAAGGTGAAATCCTCAAATTTCAAGGTAATCGTGGACTTCAAGAATTCTGTGGACAGTGATGGGTATCTTTTGGCCCAAATTGTAGAACACCCCAAAATTGTAAATAATCTTCGGTTAAACGAAAATAAAATTCTATTTGTAATTAAAAGATAAAAACTTTAGAATTCAAAATTCAAAAAATTTCTCATATCTAATATCTCATTTCTAAAATTTAAAAACTAAGAATGAAAGTAATTGGTCTTACCGGAGGGATAGGAAGTGGTAAAACCACTGTGGCCAATTTTTTTAAAGAATTGGGCATTCCTTTCTATATTGCAGATGATAAGGCAAAATCCTTAATGAATACTTCGGAAGAAGTGAAATTTAAGATAATTGGTCTTCTTGGTGAAAAAGCTTATCCCGATGGAATTTTAGACCGAAAATATGTAGCTTCACAAGTATTTAATTCCGCAGAAAAATTAGAAAAACTCAACAGCATAATTCATCCTGCTGTGGCAACTGATTTTGAAAATTGGAAAAATTCGAAAAATTCGCCTTATCTGATCTATGAAGCGGCAATTTTATTTGAACAAGGAGGACACAAAAAATGCGATGCGGTTATTCTGGTAACTGCGCCCTATGAAGAAAGAATCAAACGCCTTAAAAGCCGCGACAAAAGTTCTGAAGAAGATATTGAAGCGTGAATGAAACACCAATGTAGTGATTCAAAAAAAAGAAAATACGCTGATTTTGAAATAATAAATTCAAATTTACACAATACCAAGGAACAAGTAAGAAAATTGCACGAAATTATCTTAATATCTGATTAAATTTCAACTTTGTTTTGTTAACATTTGGTTAAACTGCTTAGCCCTAAATGTTAAAATATTACTTTTGTTACATGAATAAAAAGTTATTCCTACTTCTAATCCTGCTAATGAGTTTATCACTTATAGGGATAATTTTTGTGCAGGGATATTGGATAAAAACTGCTGTAAACGATAAGGAAGAACAGTTTTCATATAATGTAAAACAGGTTTTGATAAGCGTATCAAAGGAGCTTCAAAATCAGGAACTTGAAAACTTCTGGTTTGAGTTTGAAGATGGGGACAACTCTGCAATGGCTTTAACCGAAACAAGCCTGATGGATTATTTTCAACTGGATAAAAACAAGTTTAATCATAGCGAGAGTTTAATGATGGAAGGAATTCTTGAGGAAGACTATAAAATTTCTTCAGATTTTTTAATTTCTGCCCAGGACAGTATTCAGTTTTCGAAACTTATAAATAAAAAGGTGACGGATATTTTTAAGCGCAATAATATTAGAGAAAATCAGCTTACCCAAGAACAGCGCATTGAGCGATTGATGCGAATGAAGGAAGTTGAAAAGAATATGTTGCGTTCTTATATTTCTGAATACACCTCTCGTATTCCCATACATAAAAGGCTTTCAGAAGATAATATAAAAACATTGCTTACCCGGGAACTAAAAAATTATAATTTAAAAACCGATTTTGAATTTGGAGTATTTAGCAACTCACTGGCAACTAAGATGCATTCCAGCAATTTTTCACTGGATTTTCCCGCAACCTATTCGGTGCCGTTGTTTGTAGATACTGCAGGCACCAGCAACTATCAGTTATTGGTGAATTTTACAGAGAAGAAAAAGGTAGTGTTGTCCTCGGTAATCCTGATGGCTGCACTATCCATTGTTTTTACGCTTATTATCGTGATTGCTTATTCCAGTGCTTTAACACAATTGATAAAGCAACGGCAGATATCACAGATCAAAACTGATTTTATAAATAATATGACGCACGAGTTTAAAACTCCTATTGCAACAATAAATCTGGCGCTTGATTCCATCCAGAATCCTAAAATAATCGGGATTCAGGAAAAGGTTACGAGGTATTTGCAGATGATCAGGGAAGAGAATAAGCGCATGCATGCACAGGTTGAGAATGTATTGCAGATATCCAAACTGGATAAAAACGAACTCGACCTTAAAAAGGAACGCCTTAATCTGGATGAAATTATTGAGGAGGCCATTACCCACGTTGAACTTATTGTAGAAGACAGGAAAGGCTATGTTAAAACGCATTTTGGCGCCTTAAAATCTTCAGTTTTGGCTAATCAGGATCACATTACAAATATTATTGTAAATATATTGGACAACGCGATTAAATATTCAGAAAACGAACCTAAAATTGACATTTTTACCGAAAATGCAAGGCATAATATCGTTATAAGGGTTCGCGATCAGGGAGTGGGGATGAGCAAAGCGGTTCAGAAAAAAATATTTGAAAGATTTTATCGTGAACACACGGGAGATATACATAATGTAAAAGGCCATGGTCTTGGCCTGTCTTATGTAAAACGTATCCTGGACGATCATCATGGAACAATTACCGTGGAGAGCGAAAAGGGAAAAGGAAGTACTTTTATAATTAAATTACCACTAATAACTTAGTATATGGAAACTGAAAACAAGAAAATTTTATTGGTTGAGGATGATCCCAATTTTGGAACCGTTCTCAAAGATTATTTGGCGATGAATGACTATGACGTCACTCACGCTAAAAACGGAATGGAAGGTTTTGAAAAGTTTAAAAAAGACGATTTTGACCTTTGTATCCTGGATGTAATGATGCCTTATAAAGATGGGTTTACACTTGCAAAGGAAATTCGCGAGAAAAACCAGGAAATTCCTATTATCTTCCTGACCGCAAAAGCGATGAAGGAAGATGTGTTAAAAGGCTATAAAGTTGGTGCAGACGATTACCTGAATAAACCTTTCGACTCTGAGGTGTTATTGATGAAGATAAAAGCGATTATGCAGCGCAAAGCAACAGATAATGTTTCTGACAGCAAACAATTTGAATTCCAGATAGGAGGTCTTCATTTAAATTCCAAGTTGAGGTTTTTGACTTATAAAAATGAAGAACCTATAAAACTATCTCCAAAAGAAAACGAATTATTGCGTTTGCTCGCGCTGCATGAAAACGATTTGATGCCGCGGGAATTGGCCCTCACAAAAATATGGAGGGACGATAATTATTTCACCTCAAGGAGTATGGATGTTTATATAGCCAAGCTGCGTAAATACCTTAAAAAAGACCCAAGTGTTGAAATACTCAACATTCACGGGGAAGGTTTTAGGCTTGTTGTGAAAATCCAGGATAACGGCGAAGCATAAAAAGTAAAATTTCAGTTTTCAAAAGAGACTGTATAAAGTAGTATTAGACACCCGGTTAGTTTCCAAAAGTCTTGAAAATCGGACTTTTAGAAAATATATTGTGGATCACTTATATACTTTATACAGTCTTTTTGTGTTTTAAAGTTAACAAGTGAGCACAATATATTCCGTGAATCGGTATTATATTTGTAATTCCCTATCTATAGACATGAGTAATAACTACAAGAACAATTTATGGGCTAAAAATGCACAAAGCAATAGCATTGGAAGAAGTCCTTTGATGTTTTTTGGTTTGTTATTTTTAATGCTTTTTTCTTCGTTAACTGTGGTGGGGCAAGGGGCAACAATTACTTCCCCAATTGTCCCAGACCCAACTTCAGATAGTCCCATTCCTATAACAATCAAATTTGAGGATGCGGTTGATGTATTAGAGCCAGCAGATTTTATAGTCACAAATGGGCAGCCTTTGCAAAATTTACTACGGACTGATGTAGATTTTAAATATCAAGGGAAAACGGATTTGGACAATTTTCAAGTGAATAAAACTATTAATGATATAATAGATGTAATTGGATTCGATTTCAGTAAAATAGGAGAGTATTTACGGACTCAATTAAAAAAATCGGTGATAAGTATCGATTTTAATGCAAATAATGAATTGCTCTATCTTACACTAAATAATGGTGTATTTAAAATGGATAATATTGGGAATATTAGTCTCGTAATTGATGCAGATAATTTTGACACTCCATTAGATCTTGTAATTAATAGAAATAATGGATATTTATATGTTGCTGATAGTGAAAAAGGGAAAGTCTTAGTCTTTGACTCTTCCTATTTGAAGATTGATGAGATAGGTGATGGTAATAATGGGGAAAGTG
>JBBRGD010000038.1:0-10434 GCA_038241065.1 Flavobacteriales bacterium | reverse complement strand
GAATATCATTTATGGACAGATAACTGGAAGGAAATGGTAAAAAACAGCAAATTCAAAGATTGGGAGAACTTTCTGAATGCAGGGGGGAAAGACAAACAAGGCTTTATTGGCTTGCAGGATCATGGAGATGATGTGTGGTTCAGAAATATCAAAATTAAAAAATTGTAAAGAACATACATCTATAAGTATTGTACTTATTGATGTACCTATAATTTTATTAATTGCAAATCTGTGCTGAAATATTGCAGGATTTGAAGAGGTCCAATTAAGATAGTTCAAACTATTCTGATTGGACTTTTTTTACACTTGCTTCTCAACCTGTTTTATTTAAAATTTCTTTTTAATACCTTTAAAAAAGAAAGTTGGCATAAGCAATTAATGAAAAAAAATAATATTTTATGAGCTCAAAATTACGATTAGGATTACTTGGGGGTGGAGGAAATTCCCTTATTGGTATATTGCATCGCGTGGCTTCCTCTATGTATGGCCAATTTGAAATAGTTGGTGGGGTTTTTAACCGGGACTTAAAGGAAAATTTATCTTCCGCTAAAGAAATTGGATTGAAAACAAATAGGGTTTACAATGATTTAGACAGCCTCATCGCACAGGAAAATGAACTCCCAAAGGCAGAGCGCATGCAGGTGGTTTCTATACTTACCCCAAATTTTCTGCATTTCCCAATGGCGAAAAAATTATTGGAAAACGGATTTCATGTGATTTGCGAAAAGCCGATGACCACAACCTATGAGGAGGCAAAGATTTTGGAAAAAATTCAAAAGAAAGCTAAAACAATTTTCGCGGTAACCTATACCTACACCGGCTATCCAATGATCCGTCAGATGAAAGAAATGATCGCCAATGGGGAGATTGGAAAAATTCAGAAGATAGATGTGCAATATTACCAGGGCTGGATAAACCCAATTATTCACGATTCGGAAAAACGTGCCAATACCTGGCGACTGGATCCCAAAAAATCAGGAATTAGCTGCTGTGTTGGGGATATTGGAACCCATGCTTTCGAGATGATAGAATACGTGAGCGGGCTTAAAGTTAAAGAGATTCTGGCAGATCTGAACTATCTGTATAAGGATAACCTGATGGATATAGACGGAACTGTCTTGCTGCGTTTTTCAGAATATGTAAAAGGAATTATAAGGACAAGCCAGATCGCCACCGGAGAAGAAAATAATTTTACTGTGAGTATTTATGGTGAGAAGGCAGGTTTAAAATGGGAACAGGAAAATCCTAATTATCTATATCTGCTTGAAGATGGCCAGCCATTAAGAGTTTTAAAACCGGGACATTCTTACAATAGCGAACTATCCCTCAGCGGCACAAAACTTCCACCCGGACACCCCGAAGGGATATTTGACTCTATGGGAAATATCTATAATGGGGTTGCAAAAGCAATTAAAAAGGAGAAATATCATCCCGGGGAATTCCCTACAATGAAGGACGGAATACGAGGCATGAATTTTATTGAAAAAGCCGTCCTGTCCCACCAACGAGGTAACGTTTGGGTAAAAATTGACAACTAGATAACTCTACCACAAAATATAAATTGAAATGAAAACTATAAAAAGGACTGCTGTTTTTCTAGCCAGTTGATGGATACCAAACCGCGTTTTAACACCCTTGGATGGTCAATGCTATTTAGGCATGGACAATTTTGAAATCTTGGATCTTGAATCTTTTTCCTAAATTATCCCAATTTCTTTTGAATGCATAATTGCTTTTTCGCTATGCTTAAAATAACAGGTTGCTACTCCCAAATCTTCCAGGTTATCGAGGATTTTTTGTGTCTTTTGCTTGTTATCTTTTGCGGTATGACGAATATATACAGCTTTTACATTTAACGGAAAAATTTTGCAAATTCGTTCGTAGATATCGGGATCTCTCTGAGAGTCATCTCCAAGCAAGACATATTGAAGATTTGGATAAAATGAAATGATATCCTTTATTTTTTCAAATTTATGATCGTGGCTTCCCCTTCCGGAAAACAATAGATCCAATATTCCGGTTTTGATCTTTTTAAGCTTTATCACAGCCTTTGGCAGATTGTGCATTTGCGCAAAATCGGTTATAAAACTATATAAATTCCACTCACTGCTGGAGACATAAAAAAAGGAGTTAAACCCATTTATATTTTGCTGTCCATAAGTACTCAAGGCCATGTAATGTGGCACAACTTCGTTAAAAACCTTACGTTTATTGATGTTTCTCAATAAAATGATATACATTTTTTTGAAAAAATTATTGCTGCGCGAAATAAGAATGGTATCGTCAATATCAGAAATAATTGCGTATTTACTTTCAAAGGGTTTAAGGACCTCCCCTACTTCAACAATTCCAAAATTATTGATTTTACAGGTAATTATATAGTCATGCCAGCCGCTTTCCAGTTCCTCATTAAATGGAATATTAAACCTAAAATAACCATCGTCCAAAGTTTTAGTTTCAACAACAGTTCCTTTAAATTCCAGTCTAACCCGTACATTGGAAATAGGAGAAATATTAAACATATGAATAATGGAAAACGCATGTCTGATCCCACCTCTATCCATGCGGTATTTATCCGGTGCCCAGGATTTAAAAACATGTCCAAAAACAATCAATTCCTGATCATTTAAGTAGCCACGGTATAATTTTAAGTCTAATTTCACGAATTCAGAGTTTGTTAACGAAAGATTCCTACCAAAATACTTATTTTTATCAACAATATTATCCCACGAAAATGAAAAATAAAATTTTACTTGTTGTAAATCCCATTTCTGGTGATAATGACAAAAGTAATGTGATTGAAGCGGTAAAGACCGAAATTAGTAAAAGAAATTATTCTCTCGAAATTTATAAAACTTCAGGTGATAACGATCATGATAGTATTGAAAAAATAATCTTTGAATTTCAGCCTGAACGTATTTTGGTTGCAGGAGGTGATGGGACCATCCAACTTGTAGCCGAGGTCCTTAAAAACCACGATATCCCAATAGGAATTCTGCCCACCGGTTCCGCAAACGGATTAGCGCTTAATTTAAACCTTCCTGCTAACATTAATGAACAGCTGAAAGTTGCACTGGGTGATTCTTTTTTTAAAATAGATACACTTCAAATAAATAATAGAACCTGTTTGCATATAGCCGATTTAGGAATTAATGCTGAACTGATAAGAAATTTCCAAAATTCAAATATTAGGGGAAAATTGGGATACTTTCTTCATTCGATCCCTACTTTGATAAAATGTGAGTACCCTTTTGAGTTTGAAATTGAGGCAAATGGGAAACATATTGTTCAGAAAGGAGTTCTACTAGCAATTGCCAACGCCAACAAATTTGGTACCGGAGCAAATATTAATCCGTCCGGGAAATTAAACGATGGCTTATTTGAATTAATTATATTTAAAAACCTGAATTTTGTCGAAATTTTTAAAACTTTGAATGACCAGGTTTCATTTGACCCGGAATTTGCGGAAATAATTTCCACCAGTAGCGCCCTGATAAATTGTAAAACCCCGGTTTCCTTTCAAATTGATGGGGAATATATTGGTGAAATAAGTAAGGTAGTAGCTGCTATCGGTTCTTTTAAACTAGAAATAGCTGTACCTTCAAAGCTTCTTTCTGAATCATAATAGATAGATTTTGAAAATTTAAATAATCAAGATAGGAATTTTTTTTAAGAGTCAAATATCATAAAAATATCTCAAAATGAGTTCAAAAAAAGTAACATTTAAAAATAAAGAAGGTCACCACTTACATGGAAACCTTGAACTGCCAGTGAACCAAAAACCTCATAATTTTGCGATATTTGCACATTGTTTTACCTGTAATAAAAACTTTTTTGCAGTAAAAAATATCAGTGATGCACTTACTGCTAAAGGTTTTGGTGTGCTTCGGTTTGATTTTACAGGTTTGGGAGAAAGTGAAGGAGAATTTGCTGATTCCAATTTTTCCGGCAACGTGGGAGATTTAGTTGCTGCTGCAGAATATTTAAAAGTTGAATACAAATCTCCCAGTCTTTTAATAGGTCATTCTTTAGGTGGGGCTGCAGTATTGTTCGCCGCTCAAAAATTGCCTGATGTAACTGCAATTGCAACCATTGGCGCACCATCTTCTGTTAAACATGTTCAACATCTTATTGAAGGTAAACTGGATGATATCACCGGTAATGGAATGGCCAGGGTAAATATCGGCGGACGTCCCTTCAATATTAAAAAGCAATTTTTAGATGATTTAAAAAAACAGGAACTGATAAAAATAGTGCCCGGATTAGGCAAATCTTTATTGATCCTGCATTCCCCGCAGGACTCAACGGTTGAAATTAAAAATGCGGAAGAATTGTACAAAGCTGCAAAGCATCCTAAAAGTTTCGTATCCTTGAATGGCGCAGATCATTTGCTTTCTAAAAAGGAAGATTCCCTGTACGCAGGAGAGATAATTGGCAGCTGGGCATACCGGTATCTTGAAATACCGAAGGTTCCATCCCTCAAAACAAAACATGATGTGGTGGCGTTTTTGGGGGATGAAGGTTTTACCACCCAAATCAAGGCAGGAAATCATTTTTTTGTAGCAGATGAACCTGAAGAAGTTGGAGGCAATAACTTTGGACCAACTCCCTATGAGCTGGTTTCGGCCGGGCTTGCCGCCTGTACTTCCATGACCGTTCAAATGTACGCCAAGCGCAAAGGCTGGAAAATAGAATATGTTGAAACCCACGTAAATTATAGCAAAGAACACTCGATTGACAGTCAAAATTTTGAAGATGAGAGCGCAAAAATTGATACATTTAAAAGGTACCTGATAATTAAAAGCGATTTGGATGAGAAACAAATTCAACGGCTTTTGGAAATCGCCAATAAATGTCCGGTTCATAATACGCTGCATACCCCTACCCAAATAATTACAAGCCTTAAAAAAGAGCTTTAAATTTTCAAATAAAATTAACTTTGTTAAGCAATCCTTAATTTCTTGGTAAATCCCCATATTCCTTATAATTTAGATTTTTAAATAAATAATCTAAATAATCAAACTATGAAACGTATCAGCTTAACACTTTTATTTTTTGCAACTTTAGCCCTAGTCGGATGTAAAAACGAAAAAAAGGAAAAAGATGTAGAGAATGTTTCGGAAACTGAGATGACTCAGGATACAATAAAAGAAGTTAAAAAAGCAAAGGTAACTATAGAACCCAAGAGCGACAGTAAACTTTCAGGGAATGTTGTTTTTACAGAAGAAAACGGCGAAGTTAGCATGACTGCAATCATTGATGGTCTGTCAGAAGGATTACACGCAATCCATCTTCATGAAAATGCAGATTGTTCAGCAAAAGACGGATCTTCTGCAGGAGGCCACTGGAACCCTACTCATGAAAATCACGGTAAATGGGGCGATTCTAACGGTTACCACAAAGGAGATATAGGCAACTTTAAAGTAGATGCCAATGGGCAGGGAACTATCACCATGACAACAGATGAATGGTGTATTGGTTGTGATGATCCAAATAAAAATATTTTAGAAAAATCTGTTGTTATCCATGATGGAGTAGACGATTTCACATCTCAACCTTCTGGTGCTGCCGGAACAAGGGTTGGATGTGGAACAATTAAATTATAATTCAAAAAACCTTATTTTTGTCAAAAAAAGCAGCCTATGGTTGCTTTTTTTGTTTATTGGTATTAATGATAATGATTTTCACTTTTAATAAGATCAATTAATTCGAAAGTTTCAATTTTAATTATAAAAATGATAAGATTCCACTATCAGTGTATCAGTCAAATTGCTTCTTCTCTGGTCTAAACTATCCTTCCTCACTATATCACTTCCTCACTTTTCTTAACCTCCTTAAATGGCCTTATAATCAAACGGGCGCCTTTATCATAATTAATGTAATTATAGACCCAGTTAAAGAAGGTAATTGCCCTGTTCCTAAACCCAACCAAAAACCATAAATGCACGAACATCCAGACATACCAGGCAAATAACCCTCCAAATCTCAGTTTACCCAAATCAACTACAGCACGGTTTCTACCCACAGTTGCCATAGTCCCTTTATCATTATATTTAAAAGGTTCCATTTTTTTACCTTTTAAAAGGCGAACGAGGTTTTTGGCCAAATGCTTTCCTTGCTGAATTGCGGGTTGAGCAACCATAGGATGTCCCTGAGGAAAATCTTCAGTTGACATCACCGCTATATCGCCAATGGCAAAAATATTTTCATATCCGTTTACTTGATTAAAAATATTAACCTTATACCGATTGGCCCTTTCTATTAATACCTCTGCATTCAAGCCTATAACGGGAGCCCCGGTAACTCCGGCACTCCAGATAAAAGTGGAAGTATTGAGCAATAAATCGGTATTCGTGGTGACCACTTTCCCATCATAGGATTTAACCTGGGTATTCAGGTGAATCTTTACTCCTAATTCTATTAAAAATTTTTGTGCTTTTTCAGAAGAATATTCACTCATGCCTGGCAATACCCTATCAAATCCCTCGATCAGGTGAATTTTCATTTGGTTTGCATCAAGATCCGGATAATCCTTAGGTAAGATCTGATTTCGCAATTCAGCAATAGCACCGCTAAGCTCAACCCCAGTGGGCCCCGCTCCTGCCAAAACGAAATTCAACAAAGCTTTTCGCTCTTCCGGATGTTCAGTAATAACGGCTTGTTCCAGGTTTTCTAGGATCAAACTCCGAATATTCAGTGCATGAGGAATGGTTTTCATTTGCATCGAATTTTCTTCAAAGCTTTTGTTTCCAAAAAAATTGGTTTTAGATCCTGTGGCTATAACTAAATAATCAAAATTTAAATCCCCTATATTAGTGTATAAGGAATTTTTTTTAGGGTCTATAGCTGTAACTTCCGCCATTCTAAAAAAACCACGGGGGCTGTTGCGTGTAATTTTTCGCAAAGGATAAGCAATAGAATCCGGTTCAAGCCCAGCCGTGGAGACCTGATATAATAAAGGTTGAAACGTGTGATAATTATGCCGGTCCAATAATACAACCTGAATCTCTTTTTTTAACAATCTTTCAGCAAGAGAAATTCCGGCAAAACCTCCTCCTATAATAACTACGCGAGGAATATCGGTTTTAGGGATGTTCATATTTTCGTTTTAGGTAAAGTTATTAATTACTGGGAATATTAATAATATAACAAATAAAAAGATTCGTTAAATTATTAAATTTTGCTTAGAAACTTTTGTTTAATTAAGGATAATCTATTGATTTATAATTAAAATCAAATCAGGAAGATTCATAACAAATTAAAAATAGTCTATAATGCGATTAGATTTTTTGCACATTTGTAACAATAATACAAAAACGAACACTAACATTTTACTAACCAATTTTTGTGGATAAAGCTCTTGAACATCAGTTTGTGACCAATTTGGAGAGAGACCAGAACATTGTGCATAAAATATGTCGCATTTACACCAATGACCAGGCCTCTCATAATGATTTGTTTCAGGAAATTACGATCCAACTTTGGAAAGCTTATCCAAAATTTAGGGGAGATGCTAAATTTAGCACCTGGATGTACCGGGTAGCTTTAAATACCGCAATTACCTTATACCGAAAGAAAAAAAGGGGAATTCAAACCCAGGATTATGATACGGTTCACTTCAGGATCAAAGCTGAAGAATACAATGATGAAACCGAGCAGCAGCTAACTCTTTTATACAATGCCGTAAAGGAATTAAACGACATAGACAAAGCTCTCGTTTTTTTATACCTGGAAGATAAAAATTACAGGGAAATTTCGGAAACCCTTGGTATTAGTGAAGTAAATGCACGAGTGAAAATGAACAGAGTAAAGACTAAATTAAAAAACATTTTAAATCCGTAACCTACTATGGATGAATTGGAATTCTTAAAAAAGGACTGGAAAAAGCAGGATGCTAATTATCCGAAGCTCAGCTATGACCAGATTTATAATATGCTCTGGAAAAAATCTTCTTCCATAGTAAAATGGATATTTATCATAAGCCTTCTGGAACTTTTAATCAGTACCTTTTTAAGTATCCTGTTTACAGGTGATGATTATTGGATACAACTGGAGAAATATAATCTTAAGCAATTCACCGAAGTCCTTTTTGTCATTGGTTATGCGATCACCTTCTTTTTTATATTTATGTTCTACCGAAATTACAAAAAGATATCAGCTACAGATGACGCAGCTACCTTAATGAAAAATATTCTTAGAACACGCAGAACTGTAAAATATTATATAGCTTATGTACTTATTTACAATGGGCTCACAGCAATAGTAGTTTTTAGTTATATGATCTATCTCCACATAAATTCTCAAGATCAAATTCTCACAAAATATAGTTTTGAAACCTTAGACTGGATAAAATTTATAGGTGTTGGTTTAATTGTTTTATCCCTGTTTTTAGGGCTAATCTGGCTTTTTTACCGTTTGCTTTATGGAATTTTACTCAAAAAATTGCATAGAAATTATAAGGACCTTAAAAAGTTGGAAATGTAAACTAGATTTTAGATATGATAATTGAGATTAGGTTGTTTTTGAATTGTTTCCGTTCCTGATCTTTGTTGCCCATTTTTCTTTCATCTCCATTTTTTATAATCCTGATTCTTTTATTTTGAATCTTAAATCATTTTATAAAATTATTTTTTCAATATTCGTCTTTTTATTCAAGGTTTCAATCTGATTGTTTTTTAAAAACCCTAATATTCTTTACTTTTGCAAAAAAAAAATCAGATTTACTATCAAATATTAAAAATTCATAAAAATGGAATTTACAAACCCCTTGGTTTATGGGGTACCCGTTTTTTTAGGACTTATCCTATTAGAACTAACCTATAGTAAAACTCACCATAATAAAGACCTATATAAATGGAAGGACCTCTTTTCAAGCCTGTCTTTGGGTATTGGATCTGCGGTAATCGCGGCATTGATAAAAACCGTTTCTGTCATTCTTATATTTAATTTTGTTTATGAATTTTTTAACCCGGTTATTGAAGGGGTAAGAACTAATATTATGGGGTGGCAATCCTTCGGATATGCTTGGTATATATGGCTCTTATGTATGTTTTTAGACGATTTATCCTACTATTGGTTCCACCGTGAAAATCACATGATACGGTTTTTTTGGGCAGCCCATATAGTGCATCATTCCTCGGATAATTTTAATCTTGGAACAGCGGTTCGCAATGGATGGTTCACAATTCTCTATAAACCTTTTTTTTACATGTGGATAGTCATGATAGGTTTTCCACCGGAAATGCTTGTTGTATGTCTTGGGATTGAAGCCTTATGGCAATTTCAGTTGCACACCAAATATATCCCTAAAATGGGAATTATAGAAAAATTCCTTAATACTCATACGATGCACCAAGTACATCATGCGAAGAATCTGGTATATATGGACAAAAACCACGGAGGAATTTTGAATCTTTTTGACAGAATTTTTGGCACATGGAAAGAGATGGATCCTTCAATTGATATAGAATATGGAGTTTCTACACCACCTAATTCATATAATTTATGGGTGATCCTAACCCACGAATACCAAAATATTTGGGAGGATACCAAAAAAACCAAAAACTGGAGACATAAATTCATGTATGTTTTTGGGCCTCCCGGATGGAGTCACGATGGAAGTACCCAAACGATCAAGGAGATGCGGAAATCTTCTGGAATTGAAAGCTGAAATTTTTAAGTTTTGTTTCCCGAAACTTTGTACTTCTAACTTCGTGCTTTTAACTTTTATTGTGTTTAATCTTTTGTATTAAATCTTAAGTCTCTTTTAATACTCCCACTTCCTTTTTTCATTCAGTTGCTCCATATCATCAATTTCCTTCTGTGGAATAACCTTTAAAAAGGAAGAATGCTGCTCAATGGCATATTCCAGTTTTTTTACAATTTCTTCAATAGTTTCATTTTCATAATCTATTTCCAGTGCTGGTTTAATCTGAAAGGATTGAAGAATTCCGCGTTTCTTGATTCGAAAACCTTTTTTATCAAAAGAACGCCTAAACCCGTCAATTATAACCGGAATTACTATTGGTTTATATTGTTTGATAATGTGCGCTGTGCCTTTCCTGATTGGTTTAAAGGGTTTTGTGGTTCCTTGTGGAAAAGTTATTACCCAACCGTCTTTTAATGCCAGACCAATATTTTCTGTATCACCTAAATTCACTTCGCGATTTACGTCCTTCCCTTTGTCCCTCCAGGTCCTTTCTACCGTAACAGCACCGGCATAGGCCATTATCCTAGTAAGTAATCCTGCGTTCATGGTTTCTTTGGCCGCTACATAATAAACATTCAATTTGGGTTGCCAGATATAGCCTATATTTTTAATGGAATCCACCCTTCCGCTCAAACTGGCATTAAATACGTGGAACATAGCCACCACATCGGCAAAATAGGTTTGATGGTTGGATACAAAAAGTACATTAGCGTCTGGAAGGTTTT
>JBBRGD010000037.1:0-10637 GCA_038241065.1 Flavobacteriales bacterium | reverse complement strand
TGCAAGGTCAATATACAGACCTCAATGGAAATTGGTTGAGCGGAATCAAATTTATAGATGAATTTCGACTTGGATCCCAGGACAATTTACCCACTGATGTAAAAAATAATAAAGCACGAAATACCTACTATTTCCTTCCCTTAATTTTAGGTTTGATAGGGCTTGTTTTTCACTATAAACGGGATAAGAAAACCTTTTGGGTTTTAATGGTGTTTTTCCTTTTCATGGGAATTGCACTAAAAATTTACCTCAATGAACGGCCATTTGAACCTAGGGAACGTGACTACGCATTGGTAGGTTCCTTTTATGTATTCGCAATATGGATTGGCTTTGGGGTTTATGCTTTATTTGATCTTATAAAAGACCATATAAACCCAAAATTTGCAGCTCCTATAGCAATTGCACTTTCCCTTCTGGCCGTTCCCACGGTTATGGCCTCCCAAAATTGGGATGATCATGACAGATCTGATAAATATACCGCCCTTGCAATGGCAAAAATGTATCTGGATTCTGTAGATGAAAATGCCATTTTGTTTACCATTGGAGATAACGACACCTTCGCGCTTTGGTATGCCCAACAAATCGAACGCTATAGGACCGATGTGCGCATTGTGAACACCAGCCTTTTCGCTACAGATTGGTATATCGACCAAATGAAGCGAAAAGCATGGGAGAGCGATCCCATTCCATCCCAACTAAAACACAATCAATATCGCCCGGGCACCAACGATTTTGTGATGCACCAATCGGTTACTCAGGATACTATGTCCATTAAAAATTGGATGAACTGGATTGCAAGTGACAATCCCCGCACCAAAGGTGAACTTCAAAGTGGGCAAACAGTAAGCACTTTCCCAACTAAATCAATTCGTATCCCGGTGGACAAAGAAAATGTTCTGAAATACGGAATTGTGAAGCCCGAGGATGCAGATCTGATTGTGGAAAATATCTTTATTAAACTGGAGGGAAATGTAATTTATAAGAACAGGCTTTTAATGCTTGATATTATTGCAAATAACGATTGGAAACGCCCAATTTACTTTACCGGAGGCAGTTTTGGTAATGATGATTATTTATGGATGAAGGATCACCTGCAGTTAGATGGGGTAGCATATAAATTAGTTCCCATTCAAACTCCCGTAAATCCAAGAAATCCTTACGATATGGGCCGGATAGATACAGAGAAGATGTATAACATCGCAAAAAACTGGTACTGGGGAAATATGGGAAGTCCAAATATTTACCACGATCCGGAAACCCGAAAAAACTCCATTACCTACCGAAGCAATTTGGCACGTCTGGTAGAAAACCTATTAAACGAGGGCGAGACTGAAAAAGCAAAAGAAATTCTCGATTTGGCGATGGAAAAAATGCCGGTTGATTTTTATGGATTTTATACACTTTTAGAACCTTATATCAGCGGTTATTTTGAAGTGGATGAACCAGAAAAAGCCAAAGAATTATGGGTGGATGTCGCTAAGAAATACCAGGAAAACCTTAATTATTATAGTGGTTGGGATATAGACAGGCAATTTAAATATGCCGATGAAATAATAACCGATATGGAGCGGTACAGAGCCTTGGTAGATTTACTGTTTGTTCACAAAGAACAGGAATTTGCAAGGGAAAAAGCCGAAGAATTCAATACTTATTTAAAACTTTTTCCGGGTTTTTATGATGATAATGAAAAAGAAATTGAAGAACAGCCTCTGTTACCTTCTGATACAGCCTTAGATAATGAATTTAAGAGCTCACAAAAGTTGGATTCACTTGACAGTATAGAAGAATGATGAACTTTTTGAAGTGAAATGGCGTATTTGAAAAAAATATCGACTCTGGGAAAATTTCTTTATCCTTCCCTATTGTGGAATTTACCCAAAACCGGGAATACGCTCTATCTCACTTTTGATGATGGTCCAATTCCGGAAGTCACGCCTTTGGTATTAGCACTTTTAAAAGAATATCGCGCCAAAGCAACATTTTTTTGCATTGGGGAAAACATCGTAAAACATCCTGAAATTTTTGAACAGATTCTGGCTGAAGGTCACAATATTGGCAACCATAGTTACAATCATTTAAACGGATGGAAAACCCCCATTTCCACTTATATTGAAAATGTGAAAAAAGCGGAAAAAAGCATTTTTGAGAAGTCACAATCAAGAGACAGGAATCAAGATTATAGAACAAAGAGCAAAGAAAAAATAAAGAAAAACCTGAAACTTTTCAGGCCTCCTTATGGAAAGATCACACCTAAACAAATTAAGACCCTGCAAGGGCAAGGATTTAAGATTGTAATGTGGGAAGTGATAAGTGGTGATTTTGACGTGAATATTTCGCCTGAGAATTGCTTAAACAACGTGCTCAAGAATTCAAAACCGGGAAGTATTGTGGTATTCCACGACAGTATAAAAGCTTCAGAAAAACTTAAGGAAGTTTTACCAAAGGTTCTGGAATATTACCATCAAGAAGGGTTTGAATTTAAGGCTATCTAAACGTATTCTTTGAGAAGCCCGATAAGGGTATTGGCATCCTGTTCCCCACTTTGCCTCCATTTCATCTCGCCTTCTTTATAGATCATTAGGGTTGGCAAGCCTTTTACACGAAGGGCTTCGGCCAATTGCGTGTTTTTATCGACATCAATTTTAATAATTTTCGCCTTATCGCCAAGGGCAGCGGCAACATCCCGAAGAACAGGATGCATTAAAGTTGAAATCTCATTCCACTCGGTATAAAAATCTAATAACACCGGAATGTTTAAATCTATTAATTCCCCGAATTTTGACATAAGCTAAAGGCTAAATTTTGATTAGATTTTAATACCATTTATTAAATAAAATCAAATATAGTGATTTCTTTGAATTAAGCGGGTTTTGTGCCCTTTCTCAATTCAATCACACTTATTTCCGGCCAGATCCCTACATTCCCCGGATAAGCCAAATACCCATATCTGCGGTTTACATTGATATATCTTCCAAATTCCTCATGAATTCCCGCCCAATTCTCTTCCGGTATTGTATCGGACTATACTTGAACCAGCCTGGTATCTCGATTCCAAACTGAATGAAGTGAGTATGACCACTTAAGGTGAGCTGATAATTATTTGCATCAGACTTTATTTTTTCCTGCCAGTAAGAAGGATCATGGCTCAATAATATTTTAAATTTTTCGGGAGAAAGGCCTTTCCCTGCGAGATCCAGATCTCCTAATTTCTTAAAACCGCCGAAACCCCAATTCTCCACTCCCACAAATGCAATTCGCTGTCCGCTTTTTTTGGATAAACCGGTGTTCATTTAACAACAGATCCCAGCCCATTCTTGAATGGACATTTTTCACTGCCTGAACATTGTCAAATCTGGCTTTATCACTTTCCCATTTCTTTCATATAAAAGCCAGCATAGCGCGGAGAACAAATCGAAGTACAAAAGAAATAGAAAAAGACAGCTGTAATTGAATATGCAATATGTTAATCCCATAAGTTTCTTAAATAAATTAAATAAGCTTGTTTTGATATATGGTTGTTGAATGTTTATACCTAAATCACAGATCATGTCGAATTGGTAATTTATGAGAAAGGTTAATGACTGGAATGAAAGAAAAACTGATTATTATTAATTTTTTTAAAATCATAATTTTACTATCTTAGTTCTATGGCAATAAAAATTCAACGATACCCTCTCAAATTTACTCCAGATGCTAAACGTGTGGTAACACGTTTTTTTAAAAACGGAGAAGAACGCACCATACTATTGATTCGACGGATTTTATATTTTTCGGAGGATAAGGTCGAACAAGAGTTATCAAAGACGTTGCGCGAATTTAAAGGACGCCATCGCAATCTTCAAAAAATTTTCATATTGCATTGTGGTCACCTTGAGGGATTGATAAATCATATGGGCATTGAATATGACCAATTGACCGATAATCAAAAAATGTTAATAGGATCTTACAGCACCATGGAATATTCCATAGAATCTGCGGCCTTGTTTAATCCTTCAATGATTGAAGATTTTGACCAATCTTTTTTAAAAGAGGGTGAAAAACGTGTGATTATTTCATTTAGAGCTACAGGTGAAGGCCATTTATCTTCTATAGTTTTTAGAAAGGCCATTTTGGACAAGAATAACAACTTACATGTTCAAAAAGTAAAAAATCTTATTGACCTCCCTGAGATTGGATCCAAGATGACTTATGATAAACAAAGGTTTGTTAAGAAAATGCATGAAATTAAAATCCGCGAAACTTTCATTCGTGAAATTATGGATCCTTTACCGGATAAGTTTGAATATTATAATTTGAAAGGGGCCGTTCGGAAATTATTAGAAGAAAATACTATTGATGAAGGTAAAAGAATTGCGCTAAATGAAATGACTTGGTTGGTGGATTCCTACTACGATTTAAAATTCAATGAGCAGAGTGACATCACTGAACGAGTTATTTTCCCAAATTCCCCTTCTGAAATTAGAGGAATAGAAGATGCCAGATTTGTTAGGTTTAAAGATGATGATGGCAAAGAAACTGTTTACGCAACCTATACGGCTTATAATGGGCGTACCATTATTCCGAAATTGCTAAGTACCAATGATTTCATTGATTTTCGGATCATGCCCATTCATGGAAATGCAGCACAAAACAAAAACTTTGCCTTATTCCCACAGAAAATCAAAGGCAAATATGTTATGTTGGCAAGAGTAGATGGATATAATAACTACATTATTTTTTCTGATAGGATAACCTTATGGAACAATCCCATAAAAATCCAGGAATCAAAATTTGCCTGGGATTTAACCCAAATAGGAAATTGCGGTTCACCAATTTATACTACTGAAGGCTGGTTGATTATAACCCACGGTGTTGGCCCTATGCGCCGGTATTGCATAGGCGCCTCATTGCTTGATTTGGAAGACCCCACCAAAGTGATAGGTAGATTGAAAAAACCGTTATTGTCCCCAATTAAGGAAGAACGTGAAGGCTATGTTCCAAATGTAGTTTATTCCTGTGGTAGCATTATTCATAACGGGCATTTAATTTTACCCTATGCGATTTCGGATTATTCGTCTTCCTATGCAACTGTTGAATTGGCAGCTTTATTGAAAGAACTTAAAAGCAATTAACCAATGCTACTTCCCGTTTTATAGAATCCTTGAAATGCCAAATATGTCAATAAATAGCTAAGGGTTGATTCTGCACCTTGATTGAGATTAACATTTTTTAATTCTAATCCATCAAAACATCCCGAAGAACGGGATGCATTAAAGTTGAAACCTCATTCCACTCGGTATAAAAATCTAATAACCCCGGAATGTTCAAATATATTGATTTCTTTGAATTAAGCGGGTTTTTTACCTTTTCTCAATTCAATTACACTTATTTCCGGCCAGATTCCCACACGCCCCGGATAAGCCAAATACCCAAATCCGCGGTTTACATTGATATATCTTCCAAATTCCTCGTAAATTCCCGCCCAATTCTCATAACGGTATTGTATCGGACTCCACTTGAACCAGCCCGGGATCTCGATTCCAAACTGCATGCCGTGAGTATGACCACTTAAGGTGAGCTGATAATTATTTGGATCAGACTTTATTTTTTCCTGCCAGTAAGAAGGATCATGGCTCAATAATATTTTAAATTCTTCGGGGGAAAGGCCTTTCCCCGCGAGATCCAGATCCCCTAATTTCTAGAAGCCGCCAGAACCCCAATTCTCCACTCCCACAAGTGCAATTCGCTGTCCGTTTTTTTGGATAAACCGATGTTCATTTAATAGCAGATCCCAGCCCATTTTTGAATGGACATTTTTCACTGCCTGAACATTGTCAGATTTGGCTTTATCACTTTCCCATGTGATATAATCGCCATAATCGTGGTTTCCCAAAATTGAAAAAACCCCGTCTTTAGCTTCAATTTTAGAAAATACGGAAATCCAAGGGTCCATTTCTACAGCGAGGTTATTGACCAAATCTCCGGTAAACAAAATGGTATCACTTTCCTGTTCATTAATAAGGCCCACGGCATATTCAATTTTTTTCTTGTTATCAAAACTGCCACTGTGAATATCGCTTATTTGAGTTATCCGGTAGCCGTCAAAAGCATCAGGCAGATCTTCAAAATAAAGGCTGTATTTTAATACCTTATAATTGTATTTTCCCTGATACATCCCGTAAAGCAAAGAAGCAAAAGGAATTGCTGCAATTCCAAGAGCTATCTGACTCAAAAACAATCTTCTTGAAGAAAGGCTGAAAGAAGATCTTGAAGAAGGAACCAGACTTTGATATCCCGCAATTAGGAAACGTGAGATATCTTCCCCAAACATAAATAAGGTTAATATAAGTTTCCCTATCAAAAAAGAGAGCACCAAACCCATAGCATATCCTCTTCCCCCTGCGAATTGCCCTTCCGGACTTGGTTGAGACCATTGAAATATAAAATTCCCAAGGACCAGCAAAGACAAAAGAAGGTAACCAAAATAGATCCAGTTACTATTAGTAAGCGTTTTTACCGCCTGAAAGGCGTATATATCAATAATTATGTAAAAAATAATAAACAGTATCCAGCGCATTATTATTCCTGATTTTTTGGCGAATATACTTTTATTCAAAAGCCCAAATTTCAGCTTTAGGCTTAATTTAACGACTGTGGATGCAAATATATTCCGTTTAAATTTAATTTTTTTTAAACATTCAGAAATTATGCCAACCTCAGTTTTAGATAGTTAATCGTTTTATTAGAAAAATTATCTTGCATAAATATTAAAAGACTTTTTTTAATAAAGAGTAATATTTAAATTTAGCCTTCTATAAAATCGGTTTCAGTTTGAAAAGACGAAATTTTATTCTTCAATCGACGCTAATCCGCCGGATTAGGGTTTTTTTCGTATCCTCTTGCAGCATCGAACATCAACAACTCATTAAAAACCTCAAAAATGATTCAGCATAAAACAGATATCTTCCCATTAACCATTGCAACTTGGAATTTTCCTAATGCCAGTAAAAGAGCCGGAGAATTGTTAGCTCAAGGAGCCACCGCATTAGATGCTGTAGAACAAGGGGTGATGGTTGAAGAAGCAGATATAAGAAATACCACTGTTGGCAAAGGCGGCGCGCCAGATAGGGATGGAAATGTAACTCTTGACGCTTGCATTATGGATCCCTCAGGAAATGCTGGAGCAGTGGTCTATTTAAAACATACTTCTCATGCAGCCTCTGTGGCTAGAAAAGTGATGGAAGAAACTCCGCATGTGATGCTAGCAGGAGAAGGCGCCGATCTTTTTGCAATTCAGCAGGGGTTTGAAAAAGAGGAGCTTTTTACAGACGGCTCCAAAGAAGCTTATAAGAAATGGCTTGAGAAAAAGGAATACAAACCGATCATAAATATAGAAAACCACGACACTATTGGGATGTTGTGCATAGATAGAAACGGAGATTTAGCAGGAGCATGCACCAGTTCTGGTTTATCATATAAAATAAACGGTCGCGTTGGCGATTCCCCAATTATTGGTTCCGGATTGTTTATAGACAATGAAATTGGTGGTGCAGTTGCAACGGGAATGGGAGAAGCAATTATGAAGAGTGTTGGAAGTTTCTTGATTGTGGAGTTAATGCGACAAGGACAATCCCCTCAAGCTGCATGTGAAGAAGCCATAAACAGAATAATTAAAGCCAATCCCAATTATAAGGAGTTTCAGGCTGCATTTATCGCGGTAAATAATAAAGGAGAAATCGGTTCTCATTGCATCCAAAAAGGCTTCAGCTATGTAAAATTTCAATACCGAAAAATCGAATCTTTTTTTAGCTACTATAATTTTTAATTGTAATTCACAATTCATTTAAAAATTTTCAGTTTTATCAAAGCTTGACCCTATTTCCATAATAACTTTGTAATTTTGAGATTCAAAAATATTCTTACCCATGGCCGAACAAAAACGCTTATTTCTTCTGGATGCATACGCTTTAATTTTTAGAGGATATTACGCCTTTATCAACAATCCTATTGTCAATTCAAAAGGCATGGACACCTCGGCAATAATGGCATTTACAAATTCCCTTTTTGATGTTATCCGAAGGGAAAAACCAGATCATCTGGCCGTGTGTTTTGACAAAGACGGCAGTTTTGAGCGCACCGAGATGTACAGTGAATACAAATCAAACCGTCTTGCTACCCCGGAACCTATTAAAGAGGCAATCCCATATATTCAGGATATTTTGAAAGCCATGCATATTCCGGTGGTGGTTTTGCCGGGTTGCGAAGCCGATGACGTGATAGGAACTCTTGCAAAACAAGCAGAAAAAGAAGGTTACAAAATATTTATGGTAACGCCCGACAAGGATTTTGCACAGTTGGTTTCAGAAAATATTTTTATGTACAAGCCTGCCCGAATGGGAAATGGCATTGAGATATTGGGAGTTCCCGAAGTTATGGCAAAATTTGAAGTAGAACGTCCGGAACAGGTAATCGACTTTTTGGGAATGATGGGAGATGCTTCCGATAATATTCCCGGTCTTCCGGGAGTTGGCGAAAAAACCGCAAAAAAATTCCTGAAACAATTCGGGAGCATGGAAGAACTTTTGGCCAATACTCATTTGCTAAAAGGAAAAATGCGCGAGAAAATTGAAGAAAATGCAGATTTAGGCCGACTTTCAAAAAAACTGGCTACAATTCAAACCGATTGCAATGTTCAATTTAATGCCTCAGATTATGAACTCTCACAACCTGATGGGGACAAAGTGCAGGAATTGTTTGAAATACTTGAATTCAGGCGTTTAAAAGATCAATTTCTGAAATTGTTTTCTGGGGAAAATAATCCCATACAAAACCAGGTTGCCAATTCCATATCAGAAAAAACAAACGATAAGACTGCTGGAGCAGGACAATTTTCTTTGTTTGAAACCGAATCAAATATAATTGAGGAGTCTTCCGGCAGAACGACACTGGCAAGTTATTCTCACGTATATCAAAGTGTTGCACCGGGAATGGCCATGGAATTATTTCTTAAAAATCTAATCAAACAAAAAAGTGTTTGCTTTGATACAGAAACCACAAGTTTGAATCCGCTGGAGGCAAAACTGGTAGGAATCGCTTTTTCCTGGGAAGCCGGAAAAGGTTTTTATCTACCGTTTCCTGAAGATGACGAAAAAGCCCAGGAATTAATTGAACTATTACGTCCGTTTTTTGAAGCTGAAGAAATTGAAAAAATTGGACAAAATTTAAAATACGATATAAAAGTCCTTGCCAAATACAGTATTGACCTGAAAGGCCCAATGTTCGACACGATGATCGCACATTATTTGATCAATCCGGATATGCGGCATAATATGGATGTTTTGGCTGAAACTTATTTGAATTACAGTCCGCAACCCATCACCGAATTAATTGGCAAAAAAGGAATAAATCAAGGGAATATGCGGGATGTTCCCCTGGAGAAACAAACCGAATACGCGGTAGAGGATGCGGATATTACCCTTCAATTAAAACAACATTTTGAACCTGAATTAAAGGAAGCCAATATAGAAAAATTGTTCAAAGAAATTGAAATTCCACTTGTACAGGTATTGGCAGACATGGAATTAGAGGGCATAAATTTAGATGAAGACTTCCTGAAATCCCTGTCGGCAGATCTGGACCGTGATATCAAAGAGCTGGAAGAAAAAATTTATGAAGAAGCAGGAGAAAAATTCAATATAGGTTCGCCAAAACAGTTGGGTATCATTTTATTTGAAAAGCTGGAATTGGCAAAAAAGCCAAAGAAAACAAAGACGGGACAATATTCTACCGGGGAAGAAGTGCTTTCCTATCTTGCGGCAGAAAATGAAATTGTTCAAAATGTTTTGGATTTCCGCGGCCTGGTTAAATTAAAGAACACCTATGTTGAAGCTTTGCCAAATCAGGTTGAAAAAACCACCGGCCGGGTTCATACCGATTATATGCAGACGGTTGCATCTACGGGAAGACTGAGTTCCAACAATCCCAACCTTCAAAATATTCCAATACGTACAGAAAGAGGGCGGGAAGTAAGAAAAGCCTTCGTTCCACGGGACGAAAACTACATCCTCGTGGCCGCCGATTATTCTCAAATTGAATTGCGTATAATTGCCGCGCTGAGCAAGGAAGAAAATATGATCCAGGCCTTTAAAAACGGAGAAGATATCCACGCCTCTACTGCTTCAAAAGTATTTAACGTGCCACTAGAAGAAGTTACCAGGGCACAGCGAAGCAATGCTAAAACCGTGAATTTTGGAATTATTTACGGGGTTTCTGCGTTCGGCTTGAGCAATCAAACCGGCTTATCGCGTTCAGAATCAAAAGAATTGATAGACACTTATTACGCTGCATACCCAAAATTAAAGGATTATATGCAGGAGCAAGTCCAATTTGCCAGGGAAAACGGATATGTTCAAACCGTCTTGGGAAGGCGCCGGTATTTAAAGGACATCAATTCCCAAAATGCGATGGTACGCGGTGGGGCAGAACGAAATGCCGTGAATGCACCCATTCAGGGAAGCGCCGCAGATATCATTAAGATGGCGATGATCAATATCCATAAGAAACTGAAAGAAGGCAACTACAAAACCAAAATGTTGTTGCAAGTGCATGATGAACTTGTTTTTGATGCCTACAAAGAGGAGGTGGATAAGCTTAAAAAA
>JBBRGD010000036.1:0-10659 GCA_038241065.1 Flavobacteriales bacterium | reverse complement strand
AATTGGTAGAAATTATATTGCCTGCAAAATACAAAATATTATTCAACTGCTCTAAAATTTGAAATTTTTAAAAAATATTTTTTTTAGCTGAAATTCAGGTTATAAAGAAATAACGCCCTCTACTTCTCTCCCTATTTGCTTGTAAATTTCAATAACAGCATCAGGGTTTTTCATCCTGACGTTTATTGACAAACTGGTGTACTTCCCTTTTTTGGATAACCTTGTATTTATCACGGCTCCCATATTATCAAAGATCACTTCAATTTGTTCAATTTTTGATGGCTTGGTAGGCACTATAAATTTATACAGATATTCGCTTGGCCAAATTGAGGTATCTTGCAACTGGATTTTTAATTTCTTATAAAATTCTTCTGGATTTTTTGCTGGCTCCATATTTTTTCTCTTTCATTTAGACTGCAAAAATACAAAATTATGATTCATTTTTTTTATCAATTACAAATACCGAAATTTGCCGCGTGCAAAATAAAAGAATTGTAATTACCGGCGGACCCGGTACCGGAAAATCGTCTGTGATAAGTAACTTGGAATCTAAAGGGCATTACTGCTTTCATGAGATCTCTAGGCAAATTACCTTAGAAGCCCAAGAACAAGGAATTGACCAACTATTTTTAGATGATCCATTGTTATTTAGCGAAAAACTGTTGGAAGCGCGTATAAAGCAGCATCATAATGCCGGTGAACCTTCCGGAAATTTGGTGTTTTTGGATCGGGCAATTCCGGATGTGGTTGCCTATATGGATTATTTTGGCACCGCCTATCCCTCAAAATTTAGGGATGCTTGCAATGATCATAAATACAATCTTATTTTCTTAATGCCGCCCTGGGATGAAATTTATGAGACAGATAACGAACGTTACGAATCCTTTGAACAGGCCCAAAACATATATGAATACCTAAAAAAAGCCTATATTACATTTGGTTACCAACCTATTGAAGTCCCCAAACAATCAATAGAAAACCGCAGCAATTTCATATTAAACAATCTTGATGCTTAATTTTGCAAGAGGCAAAGCACATATTACAAAAGTACTGGGGACACGAATCCTTTAAATCCCTTCAGGAAGAGATCATTAAAGGTGCTTATAACAATAAGGACGTGGTCGCACTGTTGCCTACGGGCGGAGGAAAATCCCTTTGCTTCCAGATCCCGGCGCTTCTTAAAGACGGGATTTGCATTATAGTATCACCACTTGTGGCTTTAATTGAAGACCAGGTAAAATCGCTTCAAAACAAAGGTATTAAAGCGCTGGCCATTACCGGTGGAATCTCTTTTCAGGATTTGGATACCCTTTTGGATAATTGTATTTATGGAAATTATAAATTTTTATATCTCTCTCCCGAGCGATTACAGCAGGACCTGGTGCAACAACGCATCAAACAAATGAATGTAAATTTAATTGCGGTAGACGAAGCGCATTGCATTTCTCAATGGGGACACGATTTCAGGCCGGCTTATTTAAATATTTCTGTATTGAGGGAATTACATCCCGAAGTGGCAATTATTGCATTAACCGCTTCCGCCACCAAAGAAGTGGTTCGGGATATTCAGGACAAACTGCTGCTTCAGGAACCTCTGATCTTTAAAAAATCCCTGGAACGAAAAAATATAGCCTTCAGGATTCTTTTCACTGAAGATAAAATGTACAGGCTGCAACAGTTGCTGCAGGATAAGAATGAGAGCGCGATCATTTATGTGAGAAGCCGTAACGCGACCCAGCAAATTTCCAGGGAACTCCAGCAGCGAGGTTACACAACAGCTGCTTTTCACGGAGGTTTATCCAGCAAGGAAAAATCGGAAAAACTCAACTCCTGGCTAAGGGAAGATGTGAAAATCATGGTTGCTACAAATGCCTTTGGAATGGGCATTGACAAACCGAATGTGCGCCATGTTATACATTTGAATTTACCAGAAAGTATTGAAAGTTATTTTCAGGAAGCCGGACGTGCCGGGCGTGATAATGAATTGGCCACAGCAACTATTATTACCAATAAAAGCGATATTCCCATTCTTAAAAATCAATTCTTACAAACTTTGCCAGATCTGAATTTTGTGATCCTGGTTTATAAAAAGTTGGTTGCTTTTTTTCAAATTGCTTACGGTGAAGGCGAGGATACGAGCCACGATTTCAATTTTGCCGAATTTTGCAGTCATTATCTTTTGAATACTTCAAAAACCTACAATACCATACAATTGCTGGATAGGATAAGCATTGTTAAACTTTCTCAGCAATTTCAGAAAGCGGCCAGTCTTCAGTTTATTATTTCAAATAAACAGCTTTTTTATTATTTGGAAGAGAATCCTAAATTCGATCCGGTTATAAAAGCAATTTTAAGGACCTATGGCGGTATATTTGAAAACAAAATGCCACTTAATTTATCCTCAATTTGTAAAAAAGCGGGAACTATAGAACCTGAAGTTATTTCCATTTTGAATCAGTTACATCGTGATAAAATAGTAGAATTTGAACATCAGCAACATGATGCTTCCATAACTTTTTTAGTGCCACGGGAAGATGAAAGTAGTATTTACCCATTTGGAAAATACATAAAAAACCAGGCGAAGAATAAAATCGACAAGATTGAGGCCATATTGGCTTATGTTGAAAATGATAAAATTTGCCGCAGCAGGCAACTTTTGGCATATTTTGGTGAAACCTACACAAAGAATTGCGGGATCTGCTCGGTATGTAAACCGGTAGATTCCAAGATCAGGAAAGAAACCATCAAACGAATTTACCTGGAAATTGTGGACTTTTTGAAAACCGGGGACAGAAGTTCTCGGGAGTTGGTTGCCGCCCTTCCTTATCCAGAAGTCGGAGTTTTGAAAGTGCTTCAATTATTAATGGAGAAGGAAATTATTGGCTTGACACCTACCAATACCTACAAACTAAAATAACTATGAGAAATTTACGCATTGTTTTTATGGGAACTCCCGAATTTGCGGTTACTTCGCTTCAGAAAATTATCAAGGCCAATTACAAGGTAGTAGGCGTTGTAACTGCCCCGGATAAACCGGCCGGCCGGGGCAGAAAACTTCAACAAAGCGCAGTGAAGGAATATGGCCTTTCACAGGGATTGCCAATTTTGCAGCCCACGAACCTGAAATCCCCTGAATTTATAAATGAATTAAAGGCTTTACAGCCTAACCTTCAGGTGGTTGTCGCTTTTAGAATGTTGCCAAAAGTGGTTTGGCAACTACCGGAATATGGCACTTTTAATCTTCACGCTTCCTTACTTCCTCAATATCGGGGTGCTGCTCCAATAAATTGGGCGATCATACATGGGGAAAAAACAACTGGAGTTTCTACATTTTTTATTGATGAAAAAATTGACACCGGGGCAATGATCCTTCAAACAGAGGTTTCCATATCACCCGATGATAATGTGGGGGAACTTCATGACAAACTAATGATTACCGGGGCAAAGTTGATTTTAGAAACTCTGGAATTAATTAAAAATGATAAGGTCAATCCTCAAAACCAGAGCGATCATCCGCTTTTAAAAGAAGCGCCTAAGCTCACTAAGGAAAACACCCGGATTAATTGGAAAGCGCCGGCAAATCAAATCTATAATCAAATTCGCGGATTGGACCCCTACCCAGCTGCTTGGTCCGTTTTTCAAAATGGAATTGAACAAAGTTTGATCAAGATATTCGAAGTTGGAATTACCCATGAATCACATCAGTATGCTTTGGGGAAATTAATTCTAGAAAATAATGAATTAAAGGTTGCAGTGCTTGATGGATTTATCATTTTAAAAGAAATTCAGTTGCCTGGGAAAAGAAAAATGAAGTCAAAAGAATTATTGAATGGCTATCATTTTGAATCAGAAGCCAAAGTTCTCTAAAGCCTTATCACCATTGAAATGTGAGATTTTTGTAAAAATCAATCTAAGTTATTAACAAAATACCCAAGTTATTAACAAAATGTCGTATTTCCCTTGTTATTACTTGCACGGCTGAGAAATCCACATAAATTTGTAATGCAAATTAACAGAAAGTTTAACCAACAATTAATTTAAAATTCAAATTATGAACAAAACAGATTTAATCGATGCTATGGCTGAAAACGCAGGTATTTCAAAAGCCGCTGCAAAAAAAGCATTAGAATCATTCTTGGAAAATGTTGAAAAATCATTAAAAAATGGTGATCGTGTTTCCATGGTAGGATTTGGGTCTTGGTCAGTATCTAAAAGAGCTGCACGTGAAGGTAGAAACCCACAAACCGGAAAAACTATTAAAATTGCTGCAAAAAATGTAGTTAAATTTAAAGCTGGAGCAGATTTACAAAAAGCTGTGAACTAATAATTTGTATTAGAAAAACTTAAACTCTCCTTCGGGGGAGTTTTTTTTTTGAAAAAAATGACGAAAATCATTTAAAAGTATAAATTTAATCTTTAGATTTAATAAAAAGAATGCAATTATGATAGCTTTTAAACCCGCCAAAGGTATGCTTTTAGTGGCTGAACCTTCAATTATAGGCGATGCTTCCTTTAACCGGTCGGTGGTTCTGCTTGCTGAACATTCCGAAACAGGATCTGTCGGGTTTATTTTAAATAAGGTATTGGATTTCACTTTAAAAGACCTAATCCCCGAACTCAAAAAAGGCTTCAAAATATACAACGGAGGGCCTGTAGAACAGGATAACCTCTATTTTATTCACAAAATCCCGGACCTTATCCCGGAGAGTATTGAAATTTCAAATGGAATTTATTGGGGCGGTAATTTTGAAGCCGTAAAGGAATTAATCCTGAAAGGTTTGATAACCGATAAACAGATCAGGTTCTTTCTGGGCTACTCTGGTTGGGATGCAGAACAACTGCAAGAGGAATTAATTTCCAATTCTTGGATTGTTACACCCCAAAAGGATGCAAAGGATATAATTGAAAGGCCTTATCGCTCGTTTTGGAAAGATAAAATGGTTGAATTGGGTGGTAATTACATGTTATGGGCAAATGCTCCGGAAAACCCAAGCTGCAATTAACTCAACCTAGCTTTCATATTTAATTTTGAAAGCAGCTCTTTAGCTACCTCTATTCCAAATTCCTTTTTACGGTATTTAGTAATTGGTTGTATTCCAACAATCACATTGGTAATAAACAACTCGTCTGCCTTTTGAAGCTCAAATGGAGAAATAGCGACTTCTTCAACTTCCAGATTAGGCATGGTTTTTAGAATGGCCAAAATTTGTTTTCGAACAATTCCATTTAAAGCCCCTTCGCTAAGTGGCGGTGTTTTTATTTTATTTTCTTTTACTAAAAAGATATTACCGTTTAAGGCTTCTACCACAGTTTTATTTTCATTCAGGATCAAACAGTTCTGATAACCATTTTCCCTGGCATAAATACTACCCAAAATATTCACAGCACGGTTATTTGATTTAATAGTGGATAAAAGTCCGCTGTTGATATAATGGTCTTTAAAAAGTTCTACTTCGTAAAGATCTTCATTCAATAAATAAAAAGGATCCGGCAATTTTTCTGCCAGTATCACATATTCAATATTTAGGGTTTCCGGGTTGTAATAACCCCCTTGTTTTCTATAAACTGTAAACCGGATTCGCGCAGGTGAAAATTCTAGGTTATTTTTCCTAATCAGGTTTAGGATTTCCTCCTCTAAAAACTCGGGGGAAAAATTGACGGGAATTTCCATACGCATAATACGCATTGAGGCCATTAGCCTGAAATAATGATCCTCCCAAAAAATAATTTTTCCGTTTATTGCCCTAATGGTTTCAAATACAGAATCCCCATAAAGTAGTCCCCTGTTTTGAACCGATATATTGGCCTGATCGTTTTCTACTGATCTTCCGTTTAAATTTATCATAAAAAAACCCCGCTTTTATTATTAAACGGGGCAAAGGTACTATTTAAATAAGGAATTTTAATTCGATCCCAATACCTGTTTAAGGTCGGACATCATATTATCCCAAAGCATTTTTCCTTCTTCTACTTCGTCTTCCTCAGCAAAATCGGTAATCATAATTGAAACATCTTTGGTGATTTCATCCACCTGGATCCTGATCTCAAAATAATAAGGGGTTTCATCATCAACCTCCCATCTGAATTTAACGCGCTCCCCGTTTTTTTTGCTTAAAAGTTTGGCTTCTTCTTCAGACCCGTCCCATATAAAGGTAAATAGCTCTCCACGTGAATTAACATCATCTGCATACCACTCACTAAGACCGGAAGGTGTTGAAATATATTGATATAATAACGTTGGAGATGCCTGAATAGGAAATTCCATTTCGTACTTAACTTTATCTATCATGCTTTATTTCTTAGATTTTGAGCAATATAATTATTAATTGCAAACATTGAAAGAAAACAAATGTAATTTTTCAGAAAATAATGTTTGCCTCCCACCAAATAGTTTTTATATTTGCAGCCGCAAACTGAGGAGTCCAATTGCTTTTGAATTGTAATTTTTCACTTAGTATTTTTTTTTGCGGCAACACAACATTTTGGCGAGGTAGCTCAGTTGGTTAGAGCGTCGGATTCATAACCCGGAGGTCACGGGATCGTACCCCGTTCTCGCTACTTGATAATCAGACAGTTACATTCATTTGTAACTGTCTTTTTTATGTTAGGTACAACATAGGTAAAACAGATTATATTGCCAAAATCTAATAAAGTGGGTTTTACCCTTGATCAATATCTTGAGATTATTTAAAAAAAAACTTCCCTCCGAAAAGCGGTGTATTTAAAACTCCGAAGCTTGCAAAAAGTCTTACAAAATTGAGTAATATTGCACTCCCTGTTAATACCTTTTTATTTCGTACTCAAATTACATTCTTCAGATTAATGAGAGTTGATGATAATTTGGCACCAAAACTTTTAAGTGAAAGACCTACAACAAGCCATAAAATTTATGATTTTAAGCGCTTTAGCATTTTCGCTAATGAATGCTTTTGTGAAGTATTTAGTGCATTTTAACGCTAATCAATTAGTGTTTTTAAGGTCTCTTGGGTCGTTGATTTTGACAATGTCTTATCTGGTGTATTACAAAATCCCCCTCTTAGGAAAAAAAAGAAAATTATTGATTTTAAGGGGTCTGTGTGGTGTTACTTCTATGACATTATTTTTCATGTCATTAAAATATTTACCGGTAGGATCTGCGGTATCCTTGAGATATATTGCCCCTATTTTTGCGGCAATATTCGCAGTATTTATTCTAAAAGAAAAAATAAAAATGCTACAATGGTTGTTTTTTGCCATTGCATTTTCCGGAGTACTCATCCTTAAAGGATATGATTCTCAGGTAAGTACCATAGGGCTGTTCCTTGTATTAGGTGCTTCTGTTTTTAGCGGATTGGTTTTTATTTTAATTAGCAAAATAGGAAAACAAGATCACCCTGTTGTAATCGTCAATTATTTTATGGCTATTGCAACTGTTGTGGGAGGTGTTTTATCCATCAATAATTGGATTACCCCAACAGGAGTTGAATGGATTTTGCTATTAGCTCTGGGAATTTTTGGTTTTTTTGGTCAGTTGTTTATGACCAAAGCTTTTCAAATAGCTTCTACAAATCAGGTGGCGCCTATAAAATATGTTGAGGTTATTTTTACAGTATTATTAGGCATATTCTGGTTTGGAGAAATTTATACACTTTGGAGTATTTTAGGAATCTTTTTAATTGTAACCGGCCTGATCTTAAATGTCATTTATAAGCAAAAGTCTGCCTGATCATTCTTTTTATAGGACCACTTTCCTGAAATCATACTTTGCTAAAGGAAGGAATTTTTTTGGATTTTGCCTTCTCCTCCCTACTAAGCTGAATCGTTGTCCAGCGCCTTGATCTCCTTTTTATAACCGGATGGCAGGATCAGAGCTTTCAAAAGCCAATCAACCTTCACGCTTCTGCTCAGCTTATACAGCCCAATAAAAGGGTTTAAAATGTAGATTCTCTGGAAGTTAAGCAATTCACGCACCTTTTGCGGTACTACCAGTGTTTGGGCCTCCAGCAGGATCTTGTAGCGTATCACTCCCAGATGTTTGCGATACTGACTGTACAGGTCATTAGTGTAATTGCTGTATTTCAAATTTTGGTGCAAGTGCCCCTGCCGCATTTTTTCCCATTCTTCAAAAGATTCGGGCAAACCCCTCACTCCCATCCTGATTCCCACCCTATAAAAGACGTCGAACACTTCCTGCTTTTCGGCTCTGCTCAGCTCACGTTCCAGCACTTCAAAGGACCTAATGGAATAATCGATGAGCATGAAGAGCACATCCCTGTAAGCCCAGTCCGGAATGTTTGCGCCGCGCTTCGCTTCCACGCGGGCATGTATCGCTGCCATGGCATCAATTGCGCGCAGGGCCGATTTTTTCTCAGAAAAAACTATTGCCCGGGCATAGGAAACTGTTGAGAAAAGCCTCCCCAGAGGATCGGCAGGAAGGCGGCCTGTAAAGTATAGCCAGTCTACAGCCTTGCTGAGTGCAAACTCTGCCGATGCACCTGCGAATATGAAAAGAATGGTGTCAGCCTTCCCCCAGATCTCCCGCACCACCGAGTGCTTATCAACAAAATATTCCATACTCATAAATTAAACAATTTTCAATTCATGTAGGCTTCTTTTCTACTATTTATGCTATATGGCAACGATAGTTGGCATCACTTCGGTTTAGATTCCAAAGCAGGCCAATAACTAAAATCTTCATTGCTCATGTTGTATCATTCAAAGTTGAAAATCCTTCCAATTTCGGCAAATTCAAAAACAAATAATGAAGCAATTATAAAACCAGCAATCCGTGCTCTTTTAATCTACGGATCGGTTTTGAAAACCAAAACAATTCGAAATCCTCAAAACTAGTTTCAAAGTCGTTTTTTAATTGGGCAAAAGAAGTTTGTTTCTCTTGATGAGGCGTTAATTGCTCCAAAACATTTAACAACCATTCCCCCATTTCTTTTTCCATAATTATCTGAAATGTTTCAGTGGTATCATGAAATGTCATTTTAAGCTGGTGTCGGGTTACACCCCTTTTGGTTTTTATCTGTTCATCAATCAGTGGCATTCCACCTAACCATAGGATCTTTGCTGTAGGTTGTATATTAAAGTTGGCTTCAGATTCTAAATAACTTTGAATTAAGTTGGGTTTGATCTGTGTCTTCGGAATTTTGAAATCAAACCATTCCTGTAGCGGCATCTCAAATCCAATATCGTGCATAAAATTAAAGAGTGATTTCTTTAACCCGTAGCTAAATTTACTGTGATCAATTCCCGTTTTATCTTTAAAATCAACATCGTTATTAGCAAATGTAATGTCTTTAAAAATTGGCGTGATCCCATATTCTGAGGGATTTAAGCCAATGCGACTATGCGCCGTCAATGCAAATTGATGCCAAAATCCGGATTGTAAAACACCAATTTCAAAAAGTTGTCGTACCATTTCCAAACTATCCACAGTTTCCTGTATCGTTTGTGTTGGGTAGCCATACATTAAATAGGAATGAACCATAATGTTGGCTTCGGTTAAATTGCGGGTGACCTGTGCCACCTGCTCCACGGTAACGCCTTTTTCTATCAATTTAAGCAAGCGGTCTGAAGCTACTTCAAGTCCACCGGAAATAGCGATACATCCGGAGGCTTTGAGCAACATACAAAGATCCCGTGTAAAGTTCTTTTCGAACCGAATATTAGCCCACCAGGTTAGGCTGAGCTTTCGTTTAATAATTTCAAGTGCCAGCGCTTTCATCAGCGATGGAGGTGCTGCTTCATCCACAAAATGAAAACCATTTTCCCCGGTTTGCGCAATGAGTTCTTCCATTCTATCCACTAATAACCTGGCAGCAACGGGTTGGTAAATTTTAATATAATCTAATGAAATGTCACAGAAAGTGCATTTCCCCCAATAGCAACCGTGGGCCATGGTAAGTTTATTCCAGCGCCCATCACTCCAAAGGCTATGCATTGGATTGGCAATTTCTATTACCGAAATATAATCGGCGAGCAGCAGATCTGAATAATCCGGCGTGCCCACCTCACTTTGTCTATAGTCAGATCTTGTTGAACTGTTTTTGTAAGTAACTTCCCCGTTCTCAAGCAAAAATGTTCTTTTGAAAAGATCGTGGTCAGGATTCTCCAATGTAGGATTCAAAACATTGGATATCAAAAGTTCTATGGGTAACTCCCCATCATCGAGAGTGATGTAATCAAAGAACTCAAAAACCCGGATGTCTGAAACAGAGCGCAGTTCAGTATTCGGAAAACCGCCTCCCATTGAAACAGGGAGCTTTGGATAGTTGGCTTTTATAAATTGAGCACAACGAAAAGCGCTGTACAAATTCCCCGGAAAGGGCACAGAAATACAAATTAGTTTGGGTTGTACCGTTTTTAACCTTTCTTCGAGAATTTTTAGTGTGATATCATCTATAAAGGTAAATTCCGTTTGCAGTTGTTCATATAATTCGTCAAAGGAATTGGCGCTTCGTCCTAATCGCTCGGCATAACGGCTAAAGCCAAAATTATCGTCAATACATTCAATAATAAAATCGGAAAGATCCTCGAGGTATAAAGTAGCTATATGTTTTGCTTTATCCTGCATTCCCATAGAACCAAATGCCCAATCCATATCATCCAGCTGCTCAAATCGGGACGCCCGGGGCAAAAAATTATCTGTGCAAATTTGCCTCGCGAAGGTTT
>JBBRGD010000035.1:0-10681 GCA_038241065.1 Flavobacteriales bacterium | reverse complement strand
CGCTTCGCTTTCAGCCTTGAAAAAATTGTTGTACCAAATGCTCAATAAGGCAAGTTGCACAGGAATATTTTTGCTGAAGGCTTCATTTTTAAAATGAAGGTCCATTTGGTGAGCGCCTTCTAATAATTCGTCAAATTGTTTGTAGCCCACTGCCAGGCTAATGGATAAACCAACCGCGCTCCAAAGTGAAAATCTGCCGCCAACCCAGTCCCACATTGGAAAAATATTATCCGGGTCAATACCAAATTCCTGAACATTGGCGATATTGCTGGAAACCGCCACAAAATGTTTAGACACCGCCTCAGCCGGCGCCTTCTTGTTAAACCATGTTCTGGCTGTATTGGAATTGGTAAGAGTTTCCTGTGTGGTGAAGGTTTTGGAAACAATTACAAACAAGGTGGTTTCGGGATTTAGATCTTTCAGGATTTCATGCACGTGATCTCCATCCACATTTGAAATATAATGTAGGTTTAAATGATTTTTGTAAAACTTTAATGCTTCGGTAACCATTGCCGGACCAAGATCTGATCCTCCAATGCCTATATTTACCACATCGGTAAAAGGCAAGCCGGTATATCCCAATTTTGTCCCTTCAATTATAGAATTTGAAAACTTTTTGATTTTCTTTTTTACCTCGTAAACTTCAGGTATTACATTTTTCCCATCTACCAAAACCACTTCATCTTCTGATGTTCTCAAAGCGGTATGAAGCACGGGTCTGTTTTCTGTTTGATTGATGGCTTCCCCTTTATAATAGGATTGAATTGCTTCCGCCAAACCACATTCTTCTGCCAATTCGATCAGGATTTTTTGGGTTTCTCCTGTGATCCTGTTTTTGCTAAAATCCAGATAGAAATCCTCCCAGTGAAGTGTAAATTCATTAGCTCTCTTAGGGTTTTCAGCAAAAAGCTGCTTCATTTCCAGATCCTTGATTTCCTGGAAATGTCGATTTAATTTCTCCCAAGCTTTGGTTTTGGTTGGATTTATATTTTTCATCTGTATACTATTTTTGATTTTTTGATCTTCTGTTAAATATCTGGAAGTATTATTTTATAGGATGCTTCTAAAATCCTAAAATTGGTGTTCTTTGTTCTGAAATTATTTTTTGGATTTTTTTAGAACTCTCATTTAGCAAGACTCGTTGAGTAGTAGTTTTCGTATTTATATTTTTTTATATGGGATTTTGTCCAATTCCAATTTGACAGGTTCTATGGATGCAAAATAGTTGTCTTTTAATTTAGCGGCAATCGGTTCTGCAGCAGGAAGATTTTGCTTGAATGGATCCACCTGTTTTCCATGAACCCAAAACCTGTAACAAACATGGGGGCCGGTTGCAAGGCCTGTACTACCTACAAATCCTATCACGTCTCCTTGTTTAACACGTTGCCCAACCCGTACATTTCTTTTGGACATATGGAGATATTGGGTAGTATAAGTGCCATTGTGTTTTACTTTTACGTAATTCCCGTTACCACCGGTATATCCGGATGCTATTACCGTCCCGTTGGCGGTAGACCAGATAGGCGTGCCCTGTGGCGCTGCATAATCTGTTCCTTTGTGCGCCTTCCATCGCTTTTGTACCGGATGGTATCTGTTCCCAGAATACCTTGAGGAAATACGACTAAAATTTAAAGGCGCTTTTAAAAAGAAACTCTCCAATGGCCTGGCTTTTTCATCATAAAAACTGAGATCTCCAGATTCCGGATCAACCATGTAATTAAAGGCGTAGTAGGGTTTTTTCTGATGGACAAAAACGGCGCCTTCAATACTTTCTATTCCGGCATAAATGGTGTCGTTAATATACTTCTCGGTATAAACCATTTTAAACTGATCGCCTTTTTGAAGTTTCCAAAAATCGATGCTCCATTGGTAAATATTGCTTAATCTGTAAGATAAGAGTACACTTAAACCCTGGCTTTCCATAGATTCTGAAAGGTTACTTACAATTACTCCTGAAACGGTTCTTCTTTTAATGCTTACCGGTTTTTGAGCTTTATAAGCGGCGATATTATCAGCAATATTCACCACTGTATATTCTATTTTATCATTTTCATAAATAAAAAATTGAGGCGTATTAGCCGAATCCTGTGCTTTTAAGATCACATAAGGTTTTCCAATTTTCAATCTGGTAGGATCTAAAGTTTCCCTAACCTGTTGCATGATTTCAAAAACTTTTGTTCCACTAACGCCCTGGACGCCCAAGATTCCGCCAAAACTATCACCAGATCTTATGGTGTCGCGCACTACTTCATAATCATTCAGAACAAATCCAAATTCTTCAAGCATGGGTTGTTTCTCAACAACTTTTACTTCTGCAAGCTCCTTTTGCTCAATTTTTTCATTACAGGCAGTAAATGCCATTGACAACAATAGTAAAATACTTAATTTTCTCAATTTCAATTTTATTTTTCTGTATTTAAAAAATGGTTTACCCATTCTTTACCCCAATTATTGAATTCTTCTTTTGACCAAAGGTTCGGAAAAAAACTATTTTTTTGGAAACTGGGGGGTAAAAATTCCTTCCAGTTTGTACCACCTGTAGCTGTAAGTGCCATTTTATCCTTATTCAAATATCTGTGGGCCGCGCCCATATGCATTAACAACCAATTAACATTTAAATTGCTGTCAAAGGTACGCAACGCATCAATTAAAATTTGATTGTTTTTTTCTTTTTCGGGAAGTTGCAGATATTTGTGATATAGAGTTTCCCCTTTAACCTGATTAGAGATGCGCAAAAACCGAGGCGTATAGCGCAATTCAAATTGTTTGAGGGTTAGGGTCTTTTCGCCTGTGGCTAGATCAATTCCTCCCTTTTTCCAATATAAATTTTCATACAATTCTTCGATGCTGTTTTCTGAAGAAAAATTTTTCCTCAGTTCAAACGAGACTAAATGTTCTAAAGGGGTCGAATTTAATTCGATCATCCTGAACTGTGCTGATTGGAATCCGCTGGCGGGCAGAAGTGCCATTCTGAATTTTATAAATTGTTCCCGCTCCATTCCCTTTATCATTACATCAAAAGAATTGATCAATATCCTGACATAGCGGTTTAACCTTGTTAATTTTTCGGTAAAAAATGATGCGGTGAGGTTTTTTGAGGCAATGATTTGCTTCTGTTCGTGCAGGATGAGTTTAAAATACAACTCTGTAATTTGATGATAGATGATAAATATTTCCTCATCGGGGAAATATGTTTTTGGAACCTGCAAACTCAATAATGTATCCAAGTTAATGTAATCCCAATAAGTAATATACTTGTCATATAAAAGCCCGTCCAGATAAGAGCCCATATCCTGTCCGGAATTTTTAAACTTTTCCTCAAGTTTCAGAATACGCTCTGCAATCTCAGGCTTTATTTGTTCCATGAACTATTTGATTAATATTACAAATGGATGTTTTAATCCTTTAAATTCTTCCAAATCGGCATTAAGCGCACCTACCGCAAGCTCAGCTTTAATCCTAATTGGCATTTTATTTTTATCGTCCGTTATCCAAAGCGTAAGGGCTTCCTCTTCTTTAAATACTCTTCCTGTCATAACATAAGGTCTGAATTTTAATGTTGCAATTTTACCAAATTTTGTATTCAAAACTTCCCTTCCCAGAAACTTTAATTTAAAGTTGTGGTTTTCATTATCAAAAAACATATTCATATTAAATTCCTGACCAGCCACAAGTGTATTGTCATTCAGGGAATTGCGGATATAGTAAAATGAAGATAACATGTCATGCACGTTTTCCTGGGTGGTAAAGGTTTTGTTTTCGTTATGTTTCCTGTCAAAAACGTAAGCCTTATTGAGTTCCTGGTTAAAATCAACTTGCAAATCCTTGGTATGACCGCCCTCATCAATTTTACGTATGAAACGATAAGGAAGATTGCTATTTTTGTCTATGTAAGTTTCGTAATTATCATCTACTTTAAAGAACAAATGCAGCAATCCTGTAGACTTCCCCTTTCCTACTATGTGTAAAACCTCCTTATTATTTAAATTGGCATTATTTACTTCCAAAGTCGCATAACTCGCATTGAATATTCCGTAGTAAACCCGAAATTTTAACCATTCCCCATCCTGAAAAGCTTTTTGAGAAAAGATACTAAGAGGAGCCATCAGCAGAAGCAACATTATAATGATAATTCTATTTTTCATTTGTAAAAGATTTAATGAACACCTGACTTTCCAAATGTTTTTTTATTTTTTAGTAGAATTACAATTACTATTCCAAATGTATAAAAAACAAAAAACCCCATCAAATTAATGATGGGGTTTTTATCTTATTAACCAACTAAAACTTAAATTATAAAAAAATTAAAACACTTTGGTAACCACACCAAAATGTGATGCAAAACTCCTATTATTTTTCAACTTTCACAACACAAAGTATGACTTTAACTCAAAGTCGAGAAAATTATTATAAATAGATTGACTCAAATAATTAATAGCAGGTAATTTAATACAAATTATAAAGTTCCGCGCATTTCCTGTTCTCTTTCAATAGCTTCAAAAAGTGCTTTAAAGTTTCCTTTACCGAATGATTTGGCTCCTTTTCGCTGAATTATCTCAAAAAACATCGTTGGACGATCCAAAACCGGTTTGGTGAAAATTTGTAATAAGTAGCCTTCATCATCCCTGTCAATTAAAACTCCCAGGTCTTTAAGTGGGGCCAATTCTTCATCAATTTCACCAACTCTTTCCAATACTGTATCGTAATAACTTTCAGGAACATACAAAAATTCTACCCCGCGATTCTTTAATTTTGTTACGGTTTCAATAATATTATCTGTGGCAAGAGCAATGTGTTGCACCCCGGCACCGTTATAAAAATCTATGTATTCTTCAATTTGGGACTTCTTTTTTCCCTCTGCGGGTTCGTTGATCGGGAATTTTATCCTGCCATTTCCATTGCTCATCACCTTGCTCATTAAGGCGGTAAAATCTGTGGAAATATCTTTATCGTCAAAAGAAACCAATTGCGCAAAACCCATCACTTTTGCATAAAACTCACACCATTTGTTCATTTCATTCCAACCCACATTTCCAACCATATGGTCAATAAATTTCAGGCCGGTAGGTTCCACTTTGAATTTGGGCGTATATGATATATATCCCGGTAAAAAAGAGCCGCTGTAATTTTTTCGCTCTATAAACATATGTACCGTCTCTCCATAGGTATGAATCCCGGAAATAACAACAGAGCCATTACCATCTTCCAGAACATAAGGTTCTACGTAGGATTTTGCGCCACGATTGGTGGTTTCTATATAGCTTTTTCTGGCATCGTCTACCCAAAGTGCCACTATCTTAACTCCATCTCCATGTTTATTGATATGGGCATTGATATCGCCACCAGGTTTTAAAGGTGAAGTTAACACCAAACGGATTTTATCCTGCTGCATCACATAGGAAACACAGTCCTTTCTGCCTGTTTCCAATCCGGAATATGCTACCGGCTCAAAACCCCAGGCTTGTTGATAGTAAAAGGCCGCCTGTTTGGCGTTTCCTACATAAAGTTCCACGAAATCTGTGCCCAATAACGGCAAGAAATCCTCTGCCTGCGGGATAACTTTTTCTAATTTTAAAGATGATTTATCTTTGCTCATTGTTAAAGTATATTAGAAAATTTGATGATTAGAAAATGAGATGATTATCATTTTCTAATCAAAACCAAAGATTCAGATTGATTTACTATTGTTCAATCTAATAGTAGATGAACTTATTTTTAAAATCTTAATGATCGATTCCAATTTATTAATTAGATGCTTACAGTCCCGATAGGTATTCATTTCATCATATAAAAAAAGCCAGTTTTACGTCTCATCTGCTTTTTTTCAATCAATCTTTAATTTATGAATAAAATCTCTTTTGCTTTCTCCATTTTGAGCTTCTTTAACATTTGCTCCAATTGAAGTACCCGATCTAATTAATTGGTTGGATATTACATATTTTATTTCCCGCTCAAGCCTTTCTGCAAATTCGATAATATTTTTAGAAAATTCAAAGCTTTTTATTAGAATAAGATTATCCTTATATCTCTCGTTAAAATTCACTGTATAAATTTTCTAATTCCCTAATTAAATATTAATGATCTAACCATGATTTATAATAAGATTCATCGGCTATTTTCATAGCCTCTTCGGTTAGCATTAGTGGCTTGAAGGTATCCACCATAACTGCAAGCTCATCTGTTTCTGTTTTTCCAATACTGCGCTCTGCAGCTCCCGGGTGCGGCCCATGTGGGATTCCTGCCGGGTGTAGGGAAATTTGACCTTCTACAACATCATTTCTGCTCATAAAATCACCTGCAACATAATATAAAACCTCATCACTGTCTATATTGCTATGATTATAAGGCGCAGGAATACTTTGGGGATGATAATCATATTTCCTGGGACAAAAACTGCATACCACAAATCCACCAGATTCAAAGGTTTGATGCACCGGCGGGGGTTGATGGATCCTCCCGGTAATTGGCTCGAAATCGTGAATGGAAAAAGCGTACGGATAATTATACCCATCGTATCCCACAACATCAAAGGGATGAGAAGCATAGATCATATCAAATATTTCCCCTTTTTTCTTAATTTTTATCAGAAAATCACCTTTTTCATCATTGGTTTCCAGTTCATAAGGCCGCCTTAAGTCTCGCTCGCAAAACGGAGAATGTTCCAATAACTGGCCAAACCAATTTCTATATCTTTTAGGAGTGTATATGGGTTTTCTGGACTCTACTATAAACAAACGGTTATCTGCATCGTCAAAATCCATTTTATAAATCGTCCCGCGCGGGATCAATAAATAATCGCCGTATTTAAAATTGAGATTTCCAAGGTGGGTGCGCAACTTTCCGCTTCCTTTATGGATAAACAACAATTCATCTGAATCGGTATTCTTATAAAAATAATCTTTTGTGGATTGCTGTGGACTCGCCAATGCAATATCAACATCGCTATTGGTAAGGATCACTTTTCGGCTTTCCAGATAATCCAATTCGGGTTTCACTTCAAATCCCCGGAAACGGTAAGATTTGATGTTATTTTCAGCGGCAATTTTTGGTTTTACACTATAACTTCCCTTAATTTCCTTGACTTGTGTTGGGCGATGTTCGTGATATAGGTTTGAATACATCCCATCAAAACCTATGGTTCCAAAAAGCTGTTCGTAGTACAAACTGCCATCGGTTTTTTTGAAAATCGTATGCCGTTTATGTGGAATCCTCCCTAATTTGTGGTAAAAAGGCATGAGATCTCGGTGTTTAGATTAAAACTTTAAAATAATATTTTTTTATTCTGAAGTTTATAACAGGTTGATACAAATATCGTTTTTTAAATGTGAAATTTTCTTAAAGAAGGTTTAAAAATAAAAATTCCAAGGCTCTGAATTCTTTGCGTTAAATGGTTATTTGAAACCGATTAACCTAACAAACAGCCTCTAATTCCATCTCATTTTCTGTAAACGGACAGCGTTTAAAATTGCCAGAAAGGCTACTCCAACATCTGCAAATACCGCCTCCCACATCGTTGCCATTCCTACAGCTCCTAAAATTAAAACAATAGCTTTTACCCCAAATGCTAAAGCTATATTTTGCCAAACTATATTTCTTGTAGATCTCCCTATTTTAATTCCGGTTACTATTTTTGAAAGCTGATCTGTTTGTATCACCACGTCTGCGGTTTCAATAGCCACATCGCTCCCCAATCCTCCCATTGCAATTCCAACATCACTCACTGCAAGCACAGGAGCATCATTAATTCCATCTCCCACAAAAGCAACTTTTCGTCCTACTTGTTTCTGTATCTCTTCAACTTCATTTAATTTGTCTTCAGGCAATAAACCACCTTTCGCTTCCAAAATACCTAAATCTGCTGCTATTTTTTGAGTAATAGAGTCTTTATCTCCAGAAAGCATTATAATCTTATTGATTCCAGATTTTTTAAGTGCGTCAATACTTTTTTTGGCATCTTCTTTAAGTTCGTCTGCCACAACAACGTAACCAACAAATTTTCCTTCAATAGCAACTAAAACAATAGCATCTACTATAGAATGGATTGCATCGGGAAATCCCACTTTATATTCGTCTAACAAACTGGTGTTTCCCACCAGTACATTTTTTCTATTCACAGTTCCAGACAAACCTTTCCCGGAAATTTCCGTAACATTTTCTACTGAAAAATGATTTTTAACTTTAGTACTCTCAACGATAGCTCGAGCTATAGGGTGTGTAGATTTTTTCTCTATTGCTATTAAATAATCCATGAATTCTTCTGAAGCCATTCCTTCTGAAACAATTTCCTGAACTTTAAAAACGCCTTTTGTAACTGTCCCTGTTTTATCTAAAACCAAAGTATTTATTTTGGTGATCTCATCTAAATATGAGGCTCCTTTAAACAAAATTCCCTTTTTGGAAGCAGCTCCCAATCCGCCGAAATATCCTAGTGGCACAGAGATTACCAAGGCACAAGGACAAGACACCACCAGAAAAATTAGCGCTCTATACAACCAATCTGAAAACACATAGTTTTCTACAATAAAATAGGGGGCTAGAATAAGTAGAATCGCAGAGAAAACTACAAAAGGTGTATATACTTTTGCAAATTTTCTTATAAATAGTTCTGTTTTTGCCTTTCTGGAACTGGCATTTTGTACCAACTCTATAATTCTGGCAACAGAACTTTCGTTGAATATTTTTGTAGTTTCTGCTTCAATTACTCCATTTAAATTAATGGACCCACTTAAAATAGATTCCCCTTTCCTTATGTTTTGTGGTTTACTTTCGCCACTAAGTGCCGAGGTATTGAGTTCCGCTTTTTCAGAAATTAGCTTTGCGTCTAATGGTACTTTTTCACCAGATTTAACTTGGATGATCTCTCCAACTTTCACTTTTTCAGGGTGTACCTGGACAAATTTTCCATCCCTTAAAACACTAGCAATATTGGGTCTTACATCTAGCAGAGCTTTAATATTTCCTTTGGCATTTTTAACCGCCGAGCCTTGAAATAACTCTCCAATAGCGTAAAACAACATTACTCCAACCCCTTCAGGATATTCCCCAATAGCAAAAGCGCCAATGGTGGCGATAGACATCAAGAAAAATTCAGTAAAAACATCTCCTTTTAAAATGTTTTTAAATCCAAGAAGCAATACAGGATAGCCCACCGGTAAATATGCTAGAATGTACCACCCAATTCTAAACCAACCGTTAAAAAAACTAGTCTCTAAAAAATTATCGATAATTAAGCCTATCGATAACATTATAAAACTAAAAAATGCTGGGAAGTATATTTTAAAATTCGATTTTTCGGGGTTAGGTTCGCACATTTCACAACAATCCTGAGTTGTGCTTTCTACAGAAATTTCGTCTTGGGACATTTAGGCTGAATTTTATTTACAACAAAAATACAGTCAAAAGCCCTGCAACGGAAGTGCATTATTTGTTACTACATTTTTCGCAAACACCTTTTACCACTAAATTTACATCCTCTGCAGTATAACCTTCCGGCAAACTGATATGCGGAATTTTATGATTGGTTAAGCACACCGTTTCCCCACAATTATTACAATGAAAATGAAGGTGAAGATCAGTCTCTACCTCACAATTACAGTTCTCTTCGCAAAGTGCAAATTTTGTTACTCCAGAGCCATCATCTATTTTATGAACCACACCATGTTCTTCAAAAGTTTTTAGAGTTCTATAAAGAGTCGTTCTTTCGGATCTGTCAAAGGCTTGTTCAATATCTGTAAGGCTGGTTGCCACTTGCTGCCCAACTAGAAACTTAAAAGTAAGTATCCTCATGGCCGTTGGCCTTATCTTCTTAGTCTCTAGAAAATCTTCAATATTTTGTGTCATCACATTACTTTTTAGTGTCCGTGTCCTCCTCCATCTTCTTTATTTTTAGCGGTTGCTAAAAGAGTATTGGCATCTTTCACAACTATATCAACAGTGCTAAAATCAATTTTATCTTCCGGATCGCTAACCTGAATAATTCCGGCTTCAGAGGTTCCTGTAACAACCTCTACCATCTCAAAGTTATGCATTTCCTTCCCATTTTCTTCATTAATACCGGTGCTTATAAAAATATAGTTTTTTGCATTGGATCTTACCACAGCACCTTCTGGCAAGGTATAACTATCTGAAGTACTTGTCTCAATTCGGGCATTCACAAACATTCCCGGCCACAGATCCTCATACTCCTTCAATAAATGTCCATGTACAGTTATACTTCGGTCGTTACGCACTCCACTTCCAATCAAATAAACCTCCGCTTCTTTCCAGTTTTCAGGTTTATTGGCAAGAGTAAACCTAATCTTCTGTCCCTTTTGCACTTTATTGATGTCACTTTCATAAACCGTGAGTTCTACGTGAAGATCCTCTGCATCGGTAACATCCATAATAATATCTTCTGGTCCCACATATTTTCCAATATTGCTAAATACTTCACGTACATGCCCATTTACGGGAGAATAAATATTTACCGCAGAGTTTACTTTACCGGATTTTAAACTATTTAAATTCACCCCTATTAAACGCAATTTTTCTTCCATCGCATTTATTTGAGCTTGGTTAGTATTGTACGCACTTTTAGCCTGCTGAAAAACCTTGGCTGAAGAAACCTCCTCTTTATATAATATATCCTGACGCTCATAATCGGTTCTTAAATATTCCCCTTTTGCTACCGCTTCTAAATATT
>JBBRGD010000034.1:0-10695 GCA_038241065.1 Flavobacteriales bacterium | reverse complement strand
GGAATGTCATCTGTTTTGAAATCTTTTTTAATGTAATTCTCCACATGCATCTTGGCAGTACGGTACCTTTCCAATGTACCAGCCGCGAAATCCTGCACTACCAGTTCATGTACCTTGTCGTTATGTTCTTGGAAGATTTGTAATAGCATTTTGGCTTTTTCATCTTTACCCATATAAAGATCAACGACCTGCTTTGACGTGAAATATTTATTTTGGTCAAGTAATATCTGATAACATTTATAGATATCATTTTCGACCTTGTTCAAATACCTGTTGATCACTTGGATTTGAGGAGAATTTCCAGCAGCTTTTCCTGCCGCTATATTCCAATCAGTGTTTGATATTTTACGGTTAACACTCATTTCTGCCCTTTTGCCATTAAGAGTTACTCGAATGTAAATTCTTGTAGATCCAGCTTTGCTTTTGCTTTTCCTTAAATAAAAAAGCAGGGAAAGATTCAAGTCCATAATATTAGGTTTTAAGTTTTTTATTTGCCTAATTTACAAAAATTATCGACTCATAAAGCAAGCTAAATCAAGCATTTAGATTTTTTTTGTAGGAATTAACTTACTTTGGTGTCACCTGAGGAATAATTTGAAGGTGTCACCGAAATTGACACCGAATTGATTGATTTTCGATGATTTTATTTGATATCATCTAAAATGAAAAAGCCTGAAACATCCGTAGTTTCGGGCTTTTTGCGTTAAAATGATATCTTCGGTGCGGAGAAAGAGGGATTCGAACCCCCGGAGGTGTGACCCTCAACAGTTTTCAAGACTGCCGCATTAAACCGCTCTGCCATTTCTCCTTTGCCTATATCAAAGCAATGCTTTGCTTAGGCGGGTGCAAATATAACAAGGTTTTATAATTTCACACAATTAATTTAAGGGTTTTTTCAGCTTATTTTATTTTGCCATTACTAAACTCAATTTATTAACCGTTCTAGTCCCTTTTGAATTTCATATATTTATGCTCAGTAATAAAGATCTTACTTATGAAACAATTTTTAATGTCAGTATTTTGCTTATTTACCTTTGTCAACGGCTATTCTCAGGAAACCGAACTCGAAACTCTAATGGATCAGGATTGGGCAAATCTCAAAAAATATTCTGCCGATAATGAACAGCTAAAAAGTCAACTTTCAGGAAACACCGTTGTTTTCATGGGAAATTCAATTACAGAAGGTTGGGTAAATGCCAGTCCCGAATTTTTTTCCGATAACAATTATATTGGAAGGGGAATAAGCGGACAAACAACCCCGCAAATGCTTATTCGGTTTATGCCGGATGTTGTGGACCTTCACCCAAAAGCGGTGGTCATTTTGGCCGGCACAAATGATATCGCGGGTAATACGGGATTTTCATCTGTAAAGATGATCACCGATAATATCAAAGCCATGGCACAACTAGCTGTTGCAAACGATATTAAAGTAATCTTATGTTCTGTTTTGCCAGTATTTGATTATCCCTGGAGAAAAGGACTTAAGCCAGTTGATAAAATTGAAGAGACCAACCAATGGCTGAAAGAATATGCCCTGGAAAATGGCCATATTTATCTGGACTATTTCAGGGAAATGGCCGATGAAAAGAAAGGCTTAAAGAAAGAATTTTCCGAAGACGGGGTTCATCCCAATCAAAATGGCTATTCAGTGATGGCACCTCTCGCAAAAACGGCGATTCAAAAAGCATTAAAGCAATCAAATTAATGCCTTTTACAATTTTTTGGAATCTTGAAAATAATCCTGAGACTTTGATTTACAAACTTGAATTTTTCAGCTGAACCTTAAACTTTCCGGAACTTTTTCAGGAATGCTTCGGGATGTTAAAATAATTTCTGCATTAAAATTTGGCCCAAAACTTGTATCTTCCCAACTTGATAAGACCACTGATAAATTATGATAAAAATATTTTTATTCGCCCTGACCATAAGTTTTAATAGCTGTATGGCCCAGCAATCCAAAGAACTCGTCGATGTGGATGAAATGGAATTTGCAAACACTATTACTTCAAACGAATTAAAGGAACATCTTTACATTTTTGCAGGTGACGAGTTTGAAGGCCGCGAAACCGGAGAACCCGGACAGAAAAAAGCAGCCGAATACCTCAAAGCCGAATACAAAAAACTCAATATTCCCTCTCCGCTTGGGAACGATGATTATTTTCAGGAAGTTCCGGCTTCTGTTTTCACCGGAGATGTAAAAGATTCTGAAAACGTCGTGGCTTTTATTGAAGGAAGTGAAAAACCGGAGGAAATCCTTGTAATTTCTTCACATTATGACCACATTGGAATTGATGCTGAAGGAAATATCTTCAACGGCGCCGATGATGATGGTTCCGGAACTGTTGCAATCCTTGAAATAGCTGAGGCATTTATGGAAGCAAAAGCAAGTGGGTTTGGTCCAAAACGCTCCATCTTATTTTTGAATGTAACTGGTGAAGAAAAAGGTCTGATAGGTTCAAAATATTATACCGATCACCCGATTTTCCCATTGGCACAAACCGTTGCTAACCTCAACATAGATATGATTGGCAGAAGTGATGTAGCCCACGAAGGAAATAACAATTATGTTTATTTGATAGGAAGCGACAAACTGAGCACTGAACTGCACAATTTAAGCGAAGAGGTAAATTCGAAATACTTGAATATGGATTTTGATTATACCTTTAACAATGAAAATGATCCAAACCGTTTTTACTACCGAAGTGATCATTACAATTTTGCAAAAAACAACATTCCAATCATTTTCTATTTCAACGGAGTTCACGCAGATTACCACAAAATAACTGATACTCCCGATAAAATTGAATATGATCTGTTGGCCAAACGCGCCAGATTGATATTCCTCACTGCCTGGGAAATAGCAAACAGGCCAGAACGCCTTTTAGTGGATAAGCCTGAAAGCGGTTCTTCTGCAACTGAATAACTTATACCTTAAAAATTTAAAAGGCTGCCTGATCTCTAAGGCAGCCTTTTTTTAAGTGTTTTTCGTTCTCCGGTTTCCGATTTAGGTCGCAACTTCTAAATTCTAACTTCTAAATTTTCCAGCCAGGTATTCGGTTTACACAGTATCTAAAGGAAGAAGAAGGATTTATTTTATATCTTGATTCTTCTAACTTTTTTCTCTTTCCTAATGTCTCTTTTCGATTTTCTCTATTCTATTATCTCTTTTCTATTGTCACAAATCTCAACCTCACATATCAATTCATTCCATAGTATCCAGGATCACATCAATATCTTCTTCGGTAGTATCAGGATTTATAAAACAGAAACGGGAAACGGTTTCAAATTCACCGTTGGTTTTCCATTTTGTGGGAGTTACCAGTGCCACCCCATCCCGGTGGTTCTTATAAGTCCATTCCCGGTATTGGTCCGGAGTCCATCCTTTTCTGCGGTATAAAACTACCGATAAACTCGGAGGCCTTACCAATTCCAGATATGGTCTGTCTTCAATTTTTTTGGCGGCAATTTGAGCCAGTTCAATTCCGCGTTCAATGGCAACCCGGTATTTATCGGTCCCGTGCATTGCAAGAGAAAACCAGAGAGGCATTCCCCGTACCCTTCGGGTCAACTGAATTTGATATTCAGACGGATTAAATCCATGTGCGCCTTCATCCTTAAATATTTCCAGATAGGATCCTTTTTGAGAATGCGCGTTTTTAGCCAATTCCATATCTTTATAGATTACCGCCCCGCAATCGTATGGCGAAAACAACCATTTATGCGGATCTATGGTAACGCTGTCTGCCCTTTCAATTCCGTTGAACAAATGTCTCACCGATCTTGCGGCGAGTGCTCCTCCTCCGTATGCGCAGTCAATATGAAACCATAGGTTTTCTTTTTCACATACATCGGCAATGGTATCCAGTTCATCTATAATTCCGGCATTTGTAGTCCCTCCTGTCGCAACCACTGCAAAAAGTCGTTTGCGGTCTCTTTCCTCCAGTTGGTTTATGGCAGCCTGAACTTCTTTTCCGGTTAGGTTTTCCCCTTCACAATGGATCATTAACATATCGGCATCAATTACTTTTGCCATGGACTGAACGGAGCTATGCGCCGCATCAGAAGTGATCATTAAACCTTTCAGCCCGACATGATCTGCATCTCGGTCTCGCCATTCTTCCCGGGCAGCGACTATGGCCGAGAGATTTGCCGCAGTGCCGCCGCTTGTAAATACTCCAAAGGTACCTTCAGGCATTCCTGTTAAAGAAACCAACCATTTCATTGCCTGATTTTCGCAAAAGATCCCGCCGCCGCCTTCCATCCAATAAGCGCCGTGAATACTGGAAGCAGAAGTTACTAAATCGAACATAATGGCAGCACGCGTAGGCGCCGCAGGAACAAAAGCCAAATGTCTTGGATGATCTATCGGCACGGTAGCCTTCACCAAAACCTCCCGAAAAAGTTTAAAGGCAGCTTCTCCCCCAATGCCACTGGGAGTGACGGTCTGCCCCACTATTCTCAACAAATCCTCTTCTTTTTTAGGCGCTCCCAGTTCCGGGGTAACATTGGCAATACGGTCTATGGCATATTTCATGACATCCATTGTCATATCAATAAGATCCATATCTATGGTGTGCATTTTATTCTTTTCCAAAAGTGATAATTTTAAATTGTAATTCTAAAGGATTTAAATTTTCAATAAGTGCAGGAATTAAATCTTCTCCGTATTCCAAATACATTTCCGAAAAATTGACCTGTCGCTCCTGTAGGCTTTTATTCGGAAACAATTCATTTTGAAGTACCGTTATCCTGGAAACCTCATCTTTGAGCTTGCGTTTTTGTGCTTTTAAGAGACGTTTTTCCAAATGATCCAGACCTTTTAGTTGTTTCACTTCCTCTGCTTTTACCGCATTCAAAAATGTTTTATCGGTTTGTTCGGCCAGGGTGTACATATTCTGAAATTGTTGTACTAGATGTTCCTTCTGAGGGGAAAAATCTATATCTATATTCGAAATTTTCCGCACTTTCCTGTTGATAAGCTCGTGTTGTTTCAGGAAAAGCTCAGCCTGCGAAATATCGAGTTTTTGTCTTTTTTGATTTTGTCTGTCAGTTTCAATCAATGCCGAATTCCGAAGCAATAAGATCGGAAAAGGAACATTCACGGCCTCGAAAAATTCTTTTAGTTCAAACCAATATGCCAGTTCTCCGCCGCCGCCTATATAACACAAATTGGGCAGAATCACTTCCTCATAAAGCGGCCTTAGCATCACATTCGGGCTGAAACGTTCGGGATTCTTGCGGAGTTCCCCCAGAATCTCTTCCCGGCTCCAGGAAATTTCGGTGGTATTGACAAAATACCTTCCCTCCTGCTCTATAATGCGTTCACGCAACCCATTTGCAAGGTAAAACAAATTGATCTCCCGGGGATTCACCTGCACCCCGTATCCCAGTTCTTTTAAATTCCCGGTGACAGGATCGGTAGTTTTATATGAAATTTGCTCCTCGAGCTCCTGTTCCATATAGGGCGAAAATTCCCGTTTTAAATTCTTGTTATCAGCATCCAGGATCACCAAACCATAATCCTGAAACAGCTCATTGGCCAGAAAAAATGTTGCATCGGTAAGATTTGAATGACCTAAATATGCCCTTTTAAACAAGTTTTTTAATCTTTCAGCATTTTTGCTGCTCCCTATTTCTGCTGAAAAAAGCTTAAAAACTTCCTCTAAATTATTGGTGTTTAAATTCCCAACCGCATCTTTCCCAGCGCCCGGTTGATCGCTGTTCCATTTAAATTTTTTCCCTTTGAGGTTAAAAAAATTGATCTCCTCAAAATCGTGATCCTCGGTGGCCATCCAATAAACCGGAACAAAATTATAATCTGAATATTTTTCTTTTAATTCTGAAGCTAAATTGATGGCAGAAACAATTTTATATAAAAAATAAATCGGACCGGTGAATAAATTGAGCTGATGCCCGGTGGTAACGCTGAATGTGTTTTCTTGTGAGAAAGATTCAATATTTTTTGATACCGCCTCAGAAACTTCCAGTTTCTCATATTGGTGTCTCAATTCCCTTACCAGAACAGCTCTTTTTTCAGTCGTAAAAAATGCATGTTTTTCCTCTATTTGAGCCTTAAAATTATTGAGCTTGGGAAACCTGTTATAAAAGGGTTTCAGAGCCTCTTTTTCATCCATATAATCGATGATAAGGCTTGTGAAATAATTGGTTTCCTTATAAGAAAGACAGTCTTTAGGCATAGATTTACTTTAAAAAGCAAAGATACCTAAGTTACTTATTTTACAACCCATTTTTTAGTTATTTCCGGGCGGTATGCTATCTTTACTCTATTAACAATGGTTTTAAAGAATCATTCAAAAGAAGAAATTGATGTATTCATGAATAAATATGGATGGCAATATATTAAGGAGTGATAAAAAAATGGGGCTAAAGTCCTACTTTACAAACTTCCTGAACCCTTGGCTAAATCCAGGGGCAATGGAACAAAAATATTTTTTACTTAATGTATTCTCGACCTCTTTAAAAAATTCATTTAAATGCAGTTTTAACTGCCCAAAACAGTTTGGATATTAATTTGGCTGTAGCCACATCAATTAAATAAAATTTGAAATATAGAATCAGAAACTTAATTTCGCTGTCATCAATCTATTTTTTGTTGCTGAAAAACGTATCAAAGCAAAAACAATTTATTAGAAATGTGGCAGAAAATGAGCTGTCTGCATTTAAAAATGACAATGACGGCAGCCTGACTCCGCAGGATCTTAAAAAAATAACAAGATATTACGGACTTGGCGTGCCGGGTATTTTAGGAGAATTATTTTGTGTGCTGCGGGGAAAACCCATGACCGAAAATGAACGGTTTTGCATTACGTTTCTAGGCGGAATTTCAGGAATGCTGGACGATTTGTTTGACGACCCGGAAAAAGAATCTGTTCATTTAGAGGAATTTATTCTTCACCCTGAAGCTATGAAACCGGCAGACACTTATGAGTCCTTGTTGCTGCATTTTTACCTGCTCGGTTTAAAACATTCGGCCAATCCCGGATTGTTAAAAAAGCAGGCATTACAGGTTTTTAAATCTCAAAAGAAAAGTAAGGATCAGCAAAATTTCGGCAATTCACCCCAGGCAATCCATGATATTACTTACGGCAAGGGCGGCGCTTCATTTATCTTTTACAGGTTATGCCTGAATAATTCAATAGAGGAGAAAGAGGGAAAATTATTGAAGCATTTAGGCGGACTTATGCAATTGGGGAATGATATTTTTGATGTTTGGGAAGACTATTATAGCCAAACAAAAACCGCCGCGACCCTTTGCAGCGATATCCCGGAATTGCGAAAGAAGTTTAAAAATGAAATGCACCTGACTTTTAAATTGGCCCGGGAAACCGACTTTCCAAAAAATCGGGTTGAAGGTTTTCTACAAAATACCGCGCTGGCACTCTCCCGGGTTTTGGTTTGTCTGGATCAATTCGAAAAACTTCAAAAAAATACAGGGAACCAATTTTCTGTTGAAAAATACAGTCGGGAAGAATTGATATGCGATATGCAAAAAGCAAAGAATCAATTGAAAGCCATCAAATATGCTCTCGAACTATTTCCGCAGACATATTGAAATTACAGTGCTGTTTTAGAAAATATTAAAAAGTAGAATAGCTTGGTGCAACTTGGAACTTTTAGAAGCATTTTAGTCGCATCTGTTAAACAAAATGAAGGTTTCTATAATTTCATAAAACAGAATCAAAATTATTGCAGAATAAATAAAATTTGATGTGCTTTTTAACTTAATTTCGTGAGTATATTATAACTTAAAATATGGTTATTCCCATTTTATTATTGATTACAGGATTGGTTATTCTGATATTTGGTGCGAACTATATGGTTGAAGGCGCTTCGGCCCTGGCAAAAAAATTCAATATTTCCGATCTTGCCATTGGTCTTACCGTTGTGGCCTTTGGAACTTCGGCCCCGGAACTCGTTGTAAACACCTTCGCTGCGGTTCAGGATCATCAGGACATCGTTTTTGGAAATGTGCTTGGAAGCAACAATTTCAACCTGTTCATAATCCTGGGGATTACAGGTTTAATTACCCCTTTAGCCGTACAATCCACCACCACCTGGAAGGAGATCCCAATTTCATTTCTTGCGGTTGTCGTCCTGTTTTTTCTGGTAAATGACAGCTTTTTTTTTGGTTCCGGAACTTCAATTTTAGGCAGGATGGACGGACTGATATTACTGGTACTTTTCGGATTATTCCTATTGTATGTATACAAACAGTTAAAATCTGATCCAACAGAAACCGAGATCAAGGTCTCTCATCTTTCAAATTTAAAGATTGGGATCTATATAATTGCCGGGCTGAGTGGACTTATTTATGGTGGCCATTTAGTGGTGAATAATGCTGTTGATCTCGCTCAACTCTTCGGAATAAGCGAAAAAATCATCGGGTTGACAGTGGTTGCCGCAGGAACTTCTCTGCCCGAACTCGCCACATCTTTGGTTGCTGCGCTTAAAAAGAATGCCGATATTGCCGTAGGGAACATTATAGGCTCCAATATTTTTAATATATTCTTAATTCTGGGTGTTTCCTCTGTTTTGAAACCCATAGGATTCGATCCCAATTTTAATATAGATCTTTATATTTTGGGCGGTGGTACTATTTTCTTGTTTTTAGCAATGTTCATAGGAAAAGATAAAATATTAGAGCGCTGGCAGGCTACAATCCTGCTTTTGTTTTATCTTGGTTATATGACTTATTTGGTGATAGGGGAATTATAAACCTTTCTGATTTTTGCTGAAAAATGAAAAAAATTCTTGTCTTTAGTTTGATTATAATGCTGGGTTCCTGCGGAAAATCTTCTGAAGAAAAACAGCGCGCTGTTGAAATAGATTCTCTTAAAACCGAAATTCTGGAATTGCAACGCGCTATGGACACCCTGAGTGATCAGTTGATAAAAAAGAATTACTTCACTAAAGATTTTTCTTCCTATTTTGACAGCATTCCCGAACCGGAACAGTTTCTTCTTGAAAAACTTAGGGAAAAACCAGAATTGATACCGAAGAAAGCGGTTTTAGGAGGAACTATGCATTTTACCAAAATTTCCTTTATTAATGACCACCTGATCTTGGCCGAATATGAAGATGGGCATATTATGGGAAGATCAATTTTTCAGTATAAAATGGATAAAAACGGAGATTTAATATTTGAACTTTTAAGTGAGTTAAATGACTGAAATTTCCGTTTTATCCATCCTGTTTAAATCAGGTTTCTAATTGATCTCTATTTGATATTGCAACACAAACATTCCTTTGCGTTCATCTACCTTTAATTGATTGTTTATATTTTGAAAAATCGGCCTGTTTTGGTAACCAAGGGACAGTTTGTTGCTATGTCCTTTAAAATAACAGTTTACACCTAAGTCATAGACCACCATTGCGTCATCAAGCAAATCAAAATCGGAATACTGAACCGCAATGTTTGGTTGTAACTGCAGGTTGTTTTTAGTTTTTGCCAACAAATATCCGAATTGGAAGAAGACCGTGTTACCGGTTCCCATCATTGGAAAATCGTTCCCGCTTCCATTAAAGGAGGTGCCGCCGGATGTTACATCATTAGCCCCTACATTTCTGATGTAATCCGGCCCGAAATCTGTACTGTAAAAACCTAAATAAGATGTGATGGCAGTCCCTTTTTCTTCATTCAAAGGAGCATCATAAAACAGATCTACTGCCCAGTTATTAAAATCGTAAAATTTCTCTTCATCGTTTACAATTTGTGAAGTCATTTTAGACTGATGCATAAATCCTGCACCTAAGTTAAATATGTTTTTTGTTCCTACGTAGGTACCTGCACCACCGCTATATGGTGATTTGTTGCTTTCGTTATCTAAAAATTCGTATTTAACATAGCCAGATGTTCTTTTTCGTGGTTTATTGAGTGCATAATCCACTGTTCCTACTTTAGCAGTAACACCAAATTGAACAGGATTTTTTATTGAAAGTATATAATCAAATTTTCCTAATTGTCCTTTTGCCCAAATTCCCAAACCCCTGGCCACATCATCATTTTTATTGACGGTTAACAATGAGAATAAAGGCGCATCAACCGCCATTAAGGATTTGCTGCTTCTCACGTTCCATCTGCTCAATCCTTCCCAGCCCGACTCTCCGAAACCTAAAGCAAATTCTTTGGCAAATTCGTACTCGGCATATAAATCAAGCACTTCAAACTGGAAATCCTTTTCTGATGCAGAATTAATATTATTTCCCCCAAATAAAGAGTACACATATAGTTTTGGGGTTAACTGTGCAGAAACTCCCATTCGCAACCTTCTTACAGATACGTCAAACACATTATCCACATTTTCACCGTTTATTGTTGTCCCCGGGTTAGTGTCAAAGTATCTTGTCCATAATTGCATTCTCACAGAAGCTTTTACATAAGTTTCTCCAGTTTCGTCAAAATTTAATTTGAGCTTGTTACTTTGGGCGATTGTTGCATTGGTTGTAAGAATTAAAAGAAACAAGACACTTAGTCTGAATAAAGAATATTTCATGATTTCAGTAAAATTTTAATTTTTAATAAAAGATTTTTGTGAATTATTTGGAAGATACTTGTTTTGGAAAAACCCCTTTTTTTTATGGATTTACAAGACCTACTTTAAAAATATCGGGGACATTATCCGGATCGAAATCCCAAATATAAGGGAGAACGAAATACACGATAAGAGTGATCAT
>JBBRGD010000033.1:0-10964 GCA_038241065.1 Flavobacteriales bacterium | reverse complement strand
CAAATTAGGGATAATCACAATACGGGTTCTACGGTTTTTAGCCATATTTTCTTTTGAAGAGTTTTCAACCAACGGTGCATAGCTGCTTCTTCCGGCCGCGATCAGTTTTTCGGGAGCAACATTGTATTTATCCTGCAGCAATCTCACAATTGTGGTAGCCCTGCGCACACTTAAATCCCAGTTATCCTGTATGTAAGAACCGGGAACCAAAGTTTGAGAGTCGGTATGTCCCTCAACCATTACTTCAATGCTTGGTTCAGAATTGATCACTTCAGCCAGTTTTTGCATTAGGTTGCTGGCTTTTGGGTTTATCCTGTAACTGCCGCTCTTAAATAACAATTTGTCGGAAACATTGATCATCACAACTGTCTTATCCACTGTAATTTGCACATCATCACTTTCTGTTTCATCAGTAATCGATTTTTTCAAATTATAAGAAACAGCAAGATTGATGGAATCTTCAAGGGTTTTTGCTTTGGCAAGTTCCGCTTGATCTACCTTGGCAAGGGTAGTTCTCATTTTAGCCTTGGTATTGTTGGACATGGCGGTAAGATCATTCATTTCCATTTTCTCATCATTCGATTCCTTAAGGGAATTGATTTTTGCATTATAATCTGCTACGCGGACTTCTATCGCATCAAGCTTTCTTTGAGCTTCCTCTTTTTCCATAGTGGTGCGCTGCAAATTGCTTTGAGTATTCGAAAGTTCAGTTTCAAGTTCAACATACTTCTTCTTAGATACGCACGAGGTGAGCATCGTCGCAGATAATACAGTTAATAATAAAATCTTTTTCATATTGGTTACTTTAAAATTAATGACTCTTAATATTTCAAATTTTACTGAGTCTAGAACATAAAACGACTCCTTTTTTTGTATCGTATAATTATTATTTGCTTTAACAAAACTTTGGCGATCCTGCAAAATTATAAATTTCGTCCAAATAAATCATCGCTAATTACGTTAATTTATTTATATAATATTGTTAATAAGCTGATTATAGGAATATATTTAAAATGATATTCATGGAAATTCATTTGTAATTTTGAATTGAAGAAAATCTAATTTAACATTTCCTGTTTTTAACTATTTTAATTTGAAGCAAAAAAACAAATGGAAAGTGTTTTTTTAAGACTTAAGGAGGAAAGTGATTAAAAGGATAAAAAGTGGATAGGAAATATTTCAAAGAAGTGGAAAAATTAAGAGGAGGAATTAACAAGGTTAAAAACCTCCCCAACTTTATTATATGTTTTTAACATTTGTCCCAGCAAGAAAACTAACATTAACAGAACAAAAATTTAATGCTGAAGTTTCATTCCGAAACATAAATCTCCTGCATCACCCAATCCTGGAACAATATAGCCGTGTTCATTAAGTTTCTCATCTATTGTTGCTATCCATAATTTGGTGTCTTCCGGAAAATGCTTGTCCATAAATTCAATCCCCGGCTGTGAACCTATCACTGAAACCAAGTGAATCTTTTTAGGTTTCCCCATTGGCTCCAATGCATTTAATACATTGACAAATGACTGCCCTGTTGCAAGCATAGGATCTGCAAGAATAAGTGTTTTTCCTAACAGTGAAGGAGAAGCCAGATATTCTACTTTGATCTCAAATTCGGTTTCGCTGGTATAATGACGGTAAGCAGAAATATAGGTATTTTCGGCGGTATCAAAATAATTCAATAAACCGGTATGCAAAGGTAATCCGGCTCTTAAAATAGAGCAAATTACAAGTTCCTCTTCCGGCAATTGGATTTTTGAAGTTCCTAAAGGAGTTTTAATTGAAACTTCTTTATAATTAAGACTTTTGCTCAATTCGTAGGCCATTATTTCCCCGATGCGTTCAATATTGGTTCTAAATCGCAATCTGTCGGTTTGAATGGAAACGTCGCGAAGTTCAGAGATGAATTTATTTAATACAGAATTTTGTTCTTCAAGATTATAAACTTGCATATTTATCTTTTTTTGTTAAAAGTAGTGAGAAATTTTTGGGTAAAAAATTTAACTTTAGCAGAAAAGATTTTCAATTTGATATTTTGGTTATATTTTTGATTAAAATATCGTGGGATTATTTTCTAACTTAACTTGTTAGACTCAATCTCAGTTATATTGGCAATCTTAAATACAAAATGGCTGTTGTGTATAGAAGAAAACTATAAGAATCTGTAAAATGAGCATAATTAGAACCAGAAGCAAACACCAATGATGAATTGCGAACTACCCCCTATAGCAATCGGAGGATCAATCAAATATAAAAGGAATATGAAATTATTTTTTTTAATAGCATTATCTAAAATTTTTTCAATCAATGCTTTTGCTAAGGTTGATATTCCCAGTCTTCCAAGACCTATAGAGCGTTCAGAAAATTCCCCGTTTTCAATTCCACGTGAAGATTTACCCAATCCCGCTTCAAAAAACCCCTTTATAAGCAAGACCCGGGAACCCTCTGATTTTCCGGTTGAAAAAAAGGAAGAACTCAATATGAGAACAGGGAACGACCTGCTTACAGCAGGGGATTTTATAGAAAAAAAATGGACCGAGGATAAAAAGGCAAGTGAAGAGTATGCAGCAAACCAATATTTAGGTGATTTTAAAACCAACGGTAATTTTGTGGAGATCTATTGCCGAGATTATCAATATGTAGATGGAGACCGGGTAAGAGTATATGTAAACGGCAAGATGGTTCACTCAAGTATTCTGCTTCAGGCAAATTACACGCCCGTTCTTGTAAACCTTGAAAGCGGATTTAACACCGTGGAATTTGAAGCTTTAAACCAGGGAACTTCCGGTCCTAACACAGCTTCTTTCAAGGTAATTGGGGAAGATGGAAAAATGATCACCTCCAGCGAATGGAACCTGCTCACCGGTGCAAAAGCAAGTATGATTGTGGTAAAGGAGTAAATTAAAATTTTGAGGAGCTTTAATTTCCAAGCCTCAAGATTCGACTAAATTTTGTTATTTTATTTCATAAAACTGCAATTCTCAACTAGCATTTAAACTCCTATGTACACTAAAATACTAGAGCACGTTTCCCGCTATATAGAACTTTCGCATGAGGAAAAAGTAGAATTTACAGGGATACTCATCGAAAAAAAAATTTCAAAAAAGCAGTTTTTAATTCAACCCGGAGATAAGGTCGTTGAAGAATTTTATGTTGTGAAAGGCTGCTTAAAAGCTTATTATTTAGATGAAATGAGCAATAAACACATACTCCAATTCGCCATAGAAGATTGGTGGATAAGTGATTTTGAAGCCTTTTTTAATGACTTGCCGGCGCAACTTCATATTGAATGCCTTGAAGATTCTGTTTTATTGGGAATTCATAAAGATTCCCTCGATACTTTGTATGAACGCATCCCTCAATTTGAACGCTTTTTTCGGATTAAAACAACCAATGCTTTTGTTTCCCTTCGCAGCAGGATTCTCTCATCTTTACAAAATAACAGCAAAAAACGCTATATAGAATTCTGTGAAGCCTATCCCAATATTGAACAACGCGTTGCAAATTACCATATAGCAAATTACCTGGGAATTAAACCCGAAAGTCTCAGTAGGATTAGAAAAGAGCTGTTACGCACTTAACAGTTTTTAACTTCCTTTCTTAACATACATCAATCGCAACAAGGCATTTCATTCCTTATCTTTGAATATTATTATTATTATTCGAGCTTGCTCCCTTTTAAAATTCCAAATTGATCAGCAGCTCAATCAGTTAAAATATTAAAGATGATTGGCCGACATTTTTTAGCCGATCATTCAATAAATCAAAAAAAAATAAAGTTATGAAAAACGTACTATTTGTATTAACCAGTAATGATTCCTTAGGTTCAACAGACAAAAAAACCGGATTTTGGGTTGAAGAATTTGCAGCTCCATATTATCTTTTAAAAGACAAAGGAATTGAGGTGAGCCTTGCATCTCCAAAAGGAGGACAACCGCCAATAGACCCGGTAAGCGATACCGAAGATTCGAGCACTCCGGCGACCAAAAGATTTGAAAAAGACGAAGTGACCAAAAATGTATTGGCCAATACCCACAAACTTGCAGATATAAATGAGACCGATTTTGACGCGGTATTTTATCCCGGAGGTCACGGCCTTCTTTGGGATCTTGTAGAGAACGAAAGATCTGTGAAACTCATCGAAAAATTTTACGCCAATAATAAACCGGTAGCTTTTGTTTGTCATGCGCCGGCTGTACTTAAAAATGTAAAAGGAACCGATGGAAAGCCCCTTGTAAATGGCAAAAAAGTTACCGGTTTCACCAATGAAGAGGAAGAAGCCGTTGCACTTACAGATGTTGTTCCTTTCCTATTGGAAGATATGTTGAAGGAAAATGGCGGAAACTACAGTAAAATTGGAGATTGGCAAGCCTACGCCGTGGAAGATGGATTATTGATCACAGGTCAAAATCCGGCTTCCTCAGAATTGGTTGCAGAAAAACTATTAGAAAAGCTGAAATAAAGAACATTAAATAAAGATCTATATTTATGAGTAAACAAGCATTATTACAAGATTATAAAAGCGGAGTTTTGGATTTGCCAAACAGGTTGGTAATGGCACCAATGACCAGAAGCAGAGCCGATAATCCGGGGAATATACCTACCGGGAAACTTCAGGGAGAATATTACAGTCAACGTGCATCGGCAGGATTAATAATTTCTGAAGGCGCCCATGTTTCCGAAAAGGCAGTGGGATACATCAATACCCCGGGAATTTATTCAAAAGAACAAGTTGATGGCTGGAAGGAAGTCACCAAAATGGTTCACCGGGAAAATGGCAGGATCTTTATTCAGCTTTGGCACGTGGGCCGAATGTCTCATCCCGATTTTCACAATGGTGAATTACCTTTGGCACCCTCCGAGATAAATCCGAATACGCAATCTTTTACAGCTGAAGGTCTGAAAGATACCGTTACTCCAAAATCGATGACTATTGAGGATATCAAGACTACAGTTAAGGATTTTGCAAATGCGGCAAAAAATTCAATGGAAGCAGGATTTGACGGAGTAGAAATACATTCTTCCAACGGATATTTGTTTCACCAGTTTTTTAACGCCTCTTCAAACCATCGTACTGATGAGTATGGCGGGAATATTGAAAACAGAACGCGAATCCTGTTTGAAGTAATCGATGCCATAAAAGAAGTGATGCCGGAAAACCGGATAGGTTTGCGCTTGAATCCATCATTGCACGGACTTTTTGGAATTACTTTGGACAAAGAAACCATTCCTACATTCGATTATATAATCGAAAAATTAAATGAGTACGATTTAGCGTATTTACATCTTTCTGAGCCTTTTACCGATGTTTCTGAGGTTCCTTTTGCAGAAACAGAAATAGCCAAACGCTACCGGCCAATATATAATGGAACCATAATTATTAATGGCGGATTTGACCAGGAAAAGGGAAATGCAGTTTTGAAATCTCGTGATGCCGATCTGGTAGCTTTTGGAAAACCTTATATTTCCAACCCCGATCTGGCAGAGCGTTTTGAACAAAACCTTCCATTGACAGATTGGAATAAGGACACTTTTTATACTCCTGGAACCGAAGGCTATTTAGATTACCAAGCTAAAACAAAGCAAAGTTAATGCCCTGAGACATTAAAAAATAAATCCTATACCGCTTAAAATATTTATTTTTAAGTGGTATTTTTTTTGTGCTCACTTTTTGATGAATTCCCTTCAATTTAGGTTTCCGAATGCTGACCGGGAATTAATTTTAAATAAAACAAATTACCTGCAAGGAATTATTAAAAAAGAAATATGAAAACCGGTTTAAATTTATTAATTTTAGAAGAGTTACGGGATATCGTAAAGAAAGTCCCCGGCATATCTTTCTAGTAATAATCAAATTCGATTTAAAATGAAAAAAGTACTTATTGCCATAGACTATAATCCTATTTCTGAAAAAGTGATAGATGCTGGATATAAGTTAGCAAAACAGATGGATGCTGAGGTAGTTTTAATCCACGTAGTAGCCGATGTTGCATATTACGGGATACAATATCCCACCTTTATGGGCTATGGAGGATTTGATCCTTCCATAGATCTCAATTTAGCCACGGAAATGCGGAATGTGGCCAAAAATTATCTAGAGACCGTGGCAAAACATTTAAATGACCCGTCTGTTGGCACCCAACTTGAATATGGCGATGCCGCAGATGCAGTATTGAAATATGCCGAAGAGTGGAAAGCCGATGTTATTGTGTTGGGAACGCACAGTCACAATTTCCTGGAAAAACTATTGATGGGCGATGTGGCTTCCCATGTAATCAAACATACCAAAGTCCCGGTATTTATGGTCCCGGTAAAAAAATAAATGTTTAGATGTACTGCTGTTATTTAAGCTAAACTATACTTAAAGTGGCTAAGTAAAAAAGTTACTAATCGTGTTTTTATAGTTTTTTTTGAAAATTAGCTGTTTGTGAACAAGTTAAAAATGAATTCCTTCTGTGTTTTTGGTATAGTTGGATCCTATTTTACTTGAAGTATATATTAGGCAATAAAAATTTTTATGAACTGATTCGTTTCCTATTAATTGAGATCTTCCGGCATTAAAAATTTTGACCATTTTATCAAAAATATACTGGTTTTCTCACCTATATACATTTTATGATGGCTGAAGTACAAGACTGGTTAAAAACCAAAAATAACGATAATTATCACAGAATAGGGATAATTAAACTCAAATATGATCTTGATAATTTTTTTAGGGTCAACCAGAATATAAAACCTGAATGAAACTGAACTGGAAAAACAGCTGAAAATAAAAGGCAGCAATAAAATCTAATGTATTTTATTGCTGCTTTTTATTTCTGATTGAACTCATTTTACCGGAGTAATACAATTCTCAAATCGCTTTGTAAATAAAACTTCAAAAAAAATCCTCAAGCTTTGGAGAGCTTCAGGATTTTAATTATAAGAATAATTCTAACTTTCAGTCAGGTCTTCCATAGTTTGGACCTCTGCGATCATAGTGTTTATCTCACTTAATTGTTTCTTCAAAACTTGCTCAAGGTGTGGAGGGAAATTATTTTTATTTAATGCTTCTTCATATTCCTCTGCACTGTCTTTTTCCCCGCGAACACATTCTTCTAAAATTGCCTCATCATCATCACCGCTGAACGCTACTTTTATGTCCATCCAGGCCCGGCTCAACTTTCCGCCAAAACTTCCCTCTGCTTTAGGTGTTTCATTCAAAGAACGGATTTCCCTATCCAATTCTGTGGCAAATCGATTGTGCTTTAAAGCTTGTCGCTTTAGGAATTCTTTTAAGTTATTACTTTCGGTTTTTGTTATCGCATTTTTAAATCCCTTTTCAGCATCATAATTTTTTTGCAATAAATCCTGTAAGGCTTCAGCATGTTCATTGTGGCTTTCTTCTTTAGCTTCTTCTCTTGTAGTTTTCATAAGTTTTTGATTTTAAATGATTTAATTAAATATACGATTCCAAGATGATGAAAATCCTTAATATTATGTGATTTGAGAGTGATTTAACATTGGTTGTTAAGAATTGTTAAGGATGATTTTTTTCTTCTGCCTTGACTGATTTAATCATCTAAAATTACCAGAGTAATGGTTTTTATGAATTGTTTGAATAGGAGGGAGGATTCAATTTCAAATAGATGAATTTTCATAGAAGTTAATTCTATCGGTAATAATGCCCATTTTCATTGGTTTCTAAAGTACCTTAGCATTTCTATGAATAAAGGATGAAAGGCAAAACAATTCAAATCTTTGGGAAATCGTTTTCTGTCATCAAAATTTTGTTTCTCACAATTGCTTCTGTTTGCCTTTTTCCCTGGATTTCGTCTTCTATCGCTTTAGCCTTAGGTTTGGTGACGGCCCAACTCATAGGGAATCCTTTTATGGAGATAAGCGGCAAAGCTGTAAATTGGTTATTAAAAATATCTGTAGTTGGACTTGGTTTTGGAATGAATATGTTCAGTGCTTTCAGAGCAGGAGAGGATAGTTTTTTATTCACTGTAGCCTCTATAATAACTACTATTAGCCTTGGCCTCCTAATTGGAAAATACTTTGGTATTGATAAAAAGATCTCCCAGCTTATTTCCTGCGGAACGGCAATTTGCGGTGGTAGTGCCATTTCAGCGATCTCCCCGATAATTAAAGCTGACAACAAACAAATTTCGATTTCTATCGGGATTGTCTTTTTGTTAAACTCAATAGCCCTGTTCATATTTCCGCCAATTGGGCACCTGTTGGAACTTTCTCAACATCAGTTTGGTATTTGGAGCGCCATAGCCATTCATGACACAAGTTCAGTTGTTGGCGCAGCAGAAATATATGGGGATAAAGCATTGGAAGTTGCAACCACCGTAAAATTAGCCAGGGCACTTTGGATTATCCCTGTATCGCTATTATTTGCTGTTTTTTCGAAGGCAGGGATCACTAAAGTGCGCGTCCCGTATTTTATAGGACTTTTTATACTTGCCATTATTGCAAATACCTATATGCCCTCTGTTCAGGCCATGTCGCCTTATATTGTAAAAGTTGCCAAAACCGGACTTACAATAACCCTCTTTCTTATTGGCTCAGGACTAACCTTTAAATCCCTGAGAGATGTTGGTGCAAAACCAATACTTCTTGCAGTATTCCTGTGGGTTTTTATATCTTTAAGCTCATTGATGATTATTGTTAAAACATTTCTCTGAAAAACTGATATGCCCGTGTTTTGCAGGAAACCTGGAATATCAGTTTTTCATCAGTTTATTTAAAATGAACCCTGTACACCAGTTCAATTTTAAAAATAGCCCCATCTTTAAAATTTGTATTTAACTGGGTTCGGTTATCTCCCACTTCAAATGAAGCGAATGAAAAATCTACTTTATCATTGTTTTCAAATACTTCATAAGTCCTGAAAATTGAATAACCCAATTTTGGTCTTACATAAAATGAATTCCCTAATTGAAACATCAAATAGGCGAATAGTTCTTGGGAAGATTTTACAGCATAGGTTTCTTTATCAATATAAAGTCTTTTATTCATATTATAACTGGAGCCCAATCCGTCAAAATTCAACCCAACATTTGTTTTTTCAAATAATTGAAAATTGACATTAGCAAAATATGGCAAAGTGATATTTGTTTCAAATTTCTTATCCGGGCTATGGTAATAAAATCCCAGCAAAGGAAATATCGATAGGCCATATCTTTCTGTATTGGCATAAATCCCAATTTTATAATTTAAATTTGACCTTTTTTTATAATTAAACAGGGATAACAGTCCCAACTGAAAATCCTTCCCGGAGAGCTCATATAAATCGGAAGAAATTTTAGGGAGTAAAACATAGGTTGCAGACCATTTTTCGGAATAAGTATGGTTTAATCCTAACAATAGATTAATGGAATTCAGGTTGGTATTTCCCGAAATATTCGGATCTAATTTTACCTGTACCCTGTTAACATATAATCCTGCTAACAATACATTCTTTTCGTTGATCACCAAAGGAAAATTCAATTTTAAATCCAATTCTCCCACCCTCGACTGTTCCGAACTGTTTTCAAATTTATTTTGGGGCGTATTTGCATAGGAAATACTCCCTATATCTATATAATTTTGCGCATTTGCCGTCATAAGTGCCAGACCTACAAACAGACTCAAAATATATTTCATATGTAGATTTTTATTGTTTTTTATAGGTCATATGTAATTCGCATATCTTCATCGGTGTTTGTATCGTATTCGCGTTATGCTCATTTCATATGTAGATATTTATTGTTTTTTAATGGTCATATGCAATTCGCATATCTTCATCGGTTTTTGTATCGTGTGTCCGTTATGCTAATTTCATATTGAGATTTTACGGTGAAATTAAATTACAAAAAATAAGCACGTGTAAAACTTTAATTTTTAAAAAAAGTCGGGATAATTTGTTTTCAAAATATAGCGACTTTTTAATCCGGGTAATTCAGATTTCAGGCACTTTAGGTTCTGATTAGTTTCCGAAATTATTATAAAATAATAATTTCGGAAACAGGCTAATTAAGGCACTTTTTAAAGCGGTTTCCCTGGATTAAAACTTAACTTTGACATAGGTTTGAAATAAAGATTATATCTGATGAAATTTGCATAATAATCTCCAATAAAAACAATAAATAGATAAAGATGAAAATAGCATTTATAGGTTTAGGGATAATGGGAAGCCGCATGGCTGCGAACGTATTAAATGGAGGGCATAGCCTTTTTGTTCATAACCGAACAAAAAATAAAGCAGAATTTCTTTTAAAGAACGGAGCAAAATGGGCAGATACCCCGGAAGAAGTTGCAAAAGATGTAGATGTAATTATAACAATGTTGGAGAATCCTGATGTAGTTGAGGACTTGGCTTTGGGAAAAAATGGTTTTTTGCCGGCACTAAAAAAAGGAAGTGTCTGGATAGATTGTAGTACCGTTAATCCTTCCTTTAGTAAAAGAATGGGTAAAGTGGCTGAAAAACATGGGATCCGGTTTTTAGACGCTCCCGTTTCCGGTTCAAAAGAACCGGCCGCCAAGGCAGCATTGATCTTTCTGGTAGGAGGAAAGGCCGATGATCTTACCGAAGTTCAGCCGTTATTGGATCTTATGGGCACAAAAACCATTCATATAGGAGATACCGGGAAAGGATCGGTAATGAAAATAATGATCAATCAGCTCTTAGGACAAAGCATGCTGGCTTTTTCAGAAAGTTTATCCCTGGGAATAGCTTTAGGGATCGATAAATCCAAAGCCTTGGATATTTTGCTGGATTCCGCTGTAACTCCACCAATACTAAAAGCCTTCAGATCCCGCATAGAAGATGAAAATTACGAACCTAATTTTCCTTTAAAACACCTTCAAAAAGACCTTCAGCTTTTTACCGATACGGCTTATGAATATGAGAAAGCCACTCCTTTAACCAATGTCGCAAAGGAAATATATGCGCTTGCAAAACAGAAAAATCAGGGGGATCTGGATTTTTCCTC
>JBBRGD010000032.1:0-11262 GCA_038241065.1 Flavobacteriales bacterium | reverse complement strand
CTCTTCCCAATTTCATCAATACCATGATGGAAAACAAATGGCTTGGAAGCAAAAGCGGTCAGGGTTTCTATAAAAAAGTTAAAGATGAAGACGGTTCCAGTGAAATCAAATCCCTTGATTTGAATACCATGGAATATCGCAGCCCGAAAAAAGCCTCCTTTGCAACACTGGAACTTACAAAAACCATTGATAACGTAGAAGACAGGTTTAAGGTATTAATAAAAGGGAAAGACAAAGCAGGGGAATTTTATCGCAAGAATTTTGCTGCCCTATTTGCATACGTTTCAAACCGTATCCCTGAAATTACCGATGAACTTTATAAAATTGACGACGCAATGAAAGCCGGTTTTGGCTGGGCCAATGGACCCTTCCAGATTTGGGATGCCATAGGCGTTGAAAAAGGTATAGAATTGATGAAAGCAGAAGGTCATGAACCTGCTGCCTGGGTTAATGAAATGCTTGAAAAAGGAAATAAGAGTTTTTACACCGTAAAAAATGACAATACCTATTATTACGATATTCCTAAAAAAGAACAGGTAAAGGTTCCGGGTCAGGAAACCTTTATTATTTTAGATAATATTAGGGAATCCAAACAAGTCTTCAAAAACAGCGGTGTTGTAATTGAAGATTTGGGTGACGGAATTTTAAACGTAGAATTCCGAAGCAAAATGAACTCCATTGGCGGTGATGTTCTTGACGGATTAAATAAAGCCCTGGATATAGCTGAAAAAGATTACCAGGGATTGGTTGTTGCCAACAACGGCACAAACTTCTCTGTAGGTGCCAATATCGGAATGATCTTTATGATGGCCGTTGAGCAGGAATATGATGAACTGAATATGGCTATCAAATACTTCCAGGACACTATGATGCGGATGCGATATTCATCAATCCCAACTGTTGCCGCGCCACATGGGATGACATTAGGCGGCGGATGCGAACTTTCTCTCCACGCCGATAAAGTTGTTGCAGCTGCCGAAACTTATATAGGTTTGGTAGAATTTGGCGTAGGTGTAATTCCAGGCGGAGGTGGTTCCAAAGAATTAACCCTGCGGGCATCAGATACCTACCAAAAAGACGATTTGGAAATCAACCGGTTGAGGGAGAATTTCCTGACCATCGCGATGGCAAAGGTTTCAACATCAGCTTATGAAGCTTATGACACCAATATCCTTCAAAAAGGAAAAGATATTGTGGTTGTAAACAAGGACCGTCAGTTGGCAATAGCTAAAAAACATGCCTTATTAATGGCTGAAAATGGCTACACAAAACCAATCCAGCGAACCGATATCAAAGTTCTTGGAAAACAAGCCCTTGGAGCTTTCTACGTAGGAACCGACCAAATGGTCGCCGGGAATTACATCAGCGAACACGACAAGAAAATTGCAAACAAACTGGCATATGTAATGGCCGGGGGAGACCTTTCGGAAGCATCTTATGTAAGCGAGCAGTATCTGCTTGATCTTGAACGGGAAGCATTTTTATCGCTCACCGGAGAACGCAAGACTTTGGAAAGGTTAGAACAAATGATTAAGACCGGGAAACCCTTGAGAAACTAGTAGTGAGTAATTAGTATTGAGTATTGAGTTGTTTAATTTTTTAAATTAGGAATCGTGCATAAATTGGAAGATCTAAAAATTTGGAATAAGGCAATGGACATTGCCGTAGTAACATATTTACTTTCAGCTGATTTTCCAAAGGAAGAAAAGTTTGGACTGACTAGTCAAATCAGACGAAGCGCAGTTTCTGTTCCTTCAAATATTGCTGAAGGAGCCGGAAGAAATACCAAAGGGGAATTCAAAAATTTTTTAGGTATCGCAAGCGGTTCTTCCTATGAACTTTTTACTCAATTAATTTTATCGTATAAATTAAAATTGGTCGAAAAACACTTGGTCGACCCAATTATTAGCGAAGTGCTTGAAGTTCAAAAAATGAATTACGCATTAATAAAATCATTAGATAAATAGAAAACTAGTATTGAGTAATGAGTATTGATATTATTTAATATTAAAAATTAGAAATCTTGCTCAAAAATTAAAAGCGAGTTACTGGAAGAACAAAAATTGAATTATTAATTAATAAAATTGTTAGAAAAGGAGTAAATCTCAATACTCAATACTGACATCTAAATACTTATAAAATGAAAACAGCCTATATAGTAAAAGCATACAGAACTGCCGTGGGGAAAGCACCTCGCGGAGTGTTCAGATTTAAAAGACCTGATGAACTTGCTGCAGAAACCATCATGTACATGTTGGAACAAATGCCTGACTTCGATAAAAAACGCATTGATGACGTTATTGTTGGAAATGCAATGCCCGAAGCAGAACAGGGTTTAAACATGGGTAGATTGATCTCTTTAATGGGATTAAAAATTGAAGACGTTCCCGGAATGACTGTAAATAGGTATTGTGCATCGGGACTTGAAACAATTGCGATTGCAACGGCAAAAATTCAAAACGGAATGGCCGAATGTATCATAGCCGGTGGTGCAGAAAGCATGAGTTATATTCCAATAGGTGGTTATAAACCAATGCCCGACTATAAAATTGTAAATGAAGGTCACGAAGATTATTACTGGAATATGGGTCTTACTGCCGAAGCTGTAGCAAAAAAATACAATGTGAGCCGTGAAGATCAGGACGAATTTTCTTTCAACTCTCATCAAAAGGCATTAAAAGCCCAGCAAGAAAATAGATTTCAGGATCAAATCGTGCCTATTACCATCGAACAAACTTATGTTGACGAATCAGACAAGAAAAAAACCAAATCTTATACCGTGACCAAAGATGAAGGTCCACGTGCAGACACATCCAAAGAAGTTTTAGCAAAACTAAGACCTGTATTTGCTGATGGCGGAAGCGTAACCGCAGGAAATTCCTCGCAAATGAGCGACGGCGCTGCTTTTGTAATGGTGATGAGCGAAGAAATGTTAAAGGAACTGAATCTTGAACCTATAGCGAGATTGGTGAGTTATGCACCTGTTGGTGTCGAGCCAAAATTGATGGGAATTGGACCAATTTACGCGGTTCCAAAAGCCTTAAAGCAGGCAGGATTAAAACAAGATCAGATGGAACTGATCGAATTAAACGAAGCATTTGCCTCACAGTCATTAGCTGTAATCCGAGAACTGGCCTTAGATCAAAATAAAGTGAACGTAAATGGAGGCGCCATAGCGATGGGTCACCCTCTTGGTTGCACCGGAGCAAAACTTTCGGTTCAAATATTTGATGAAATGCGCAAACGTGAACTTAAGAACAAATATGGACTGGTAACCATGTGCGTAGGGACAGGACAAGGTGCTGCCGGGGTTTATGAGTTTTTTAGTTAAGAAAATAGAGAATAGAAAAAAGAATAAAGACTAGAGAAAAACATGCTAGTGAGTATTAGGCAAAGACATAACTATAAGAATTTGAAAATTTGGAAACTTGAGTTGGATATAGCCAACGAAGTATCTGATCTTTTAGTGAATTTTCCTACCAATGAAAAATATGATTAGAGTTCACAATTAAGCAGATGTTCTGTATCAATGCCAAGTAATATTGCAGAAGGATCCTCGAGAACTGAGAAATCGTTCAGCCATTTTCTCGATATTTCCTTAGGATCTTCCTTTGAATTGGGCACTCAATTATTAGTAGCTAAACATAGAAATTATATTAACCAACAAGAATTGGAAAATTTAGATGAGAAAATTCAAGAATTTCAAAAAATGACAATGGGGTTTCAAAACGGACTTTTAACCCACAAAAATCTATTTTCTATTCTCTTTTTTCTTTTATCTATTTCAATAAATGATTAAAAACTAAATACTTTTCAAAATGATAGAAAATTTAAATAAAACTACAGAACTAATCCGCGGCGGTCAATTCCTGGTCAAGGAAACCCCTTGTGAAGATGTATTTACTCCCGAAGATTTTAATGAGGAGCAAAAAATGATGAAAGATTCGGTTAAGGAATTTATAGATCGTGAGGTCTGGCCGAAAAAAGCAGAATTTGAAAAGAAAAATTATGCCCTTACCGAAGAAGTAATGCGCAAAGCCGGGGAACTTGGTTTCTTAAGCGTAGCTGTTCCCGAGGAGTATGAAGGCTTGGGAATGGGATTTGTTTCAACAATGCTGGTTTGCGATTATATTTCAGGTGCTACCGGTTCCCTGGCCACAGCTTTTGGGGCACATACAGGAATTGGAATTATGCCAATCGTCCTTTACGGATCTGAAGAACTATAGAAAATATACGTTCCTAAACTGGGTTCAGGAGAATGGTTTGGAGCTTATTGTTTGACCGAACCTGGCGCTGGTAGTGATGCCAATTCCGGAAAGACAAAAGCAGTACTTTCAGAAGACGGAAAATATTACAGCATTAGCGGACAAAAAATGTGGATCTCCAATGCCGGATTTGCCACAATTTTTAATGTATTTGCCCGAATTGAAGACGATAAATACATTACCGCATTTATATTGGAATACGACAAAGAGAATCCCAACGGAATCACTTTTGGGGAAGAAGAAAAAAAACTCGGTATCCACTCCTCCTCCACCCGCCAGGTATTTTTCAACGAAACCAAAGTTCCTGTAGAAAATATGCTTTCTGAAAGAGGAGACGGATTTAAAATCGCGATGAATGCTTTAAATATAGGACGTATTAAACTGGCAGCAGCTTGTTTGGAAGCGCAGCGAAGGGTAATTGACGGATCGGTAAAATATGCAAATGAACGGGTACAATTTGACACTCCAATTGCAAAATTCGGGGCTATCAAGTTGAAATTAGCTGAAATGGCATGCAATGCTTACGCAGGCGAATCTGCAGTATATCGCGCCGCGAAAAACATTGAAGACAGAATAAGCCTGAGACTGGAAAGTGGTAATTCACACGCTGAAGCCGAATTAAAAGGGGTAGAAGAATATGTTATTGAATGTTCACTATTAAAAGTAGCCTGTTCTGAAGATATACAGTATTGCAGTGATGAGGGAATTCAGATCTTTGGAGGAATGGGGTTCTCTGCTGATGCTCCAATGGAATCTGCGTGGAGAGATGCCCGTATCCCACGTATTTATGAAGGAACCAATGAGATCAACCGTATGCTTGCCGTGGGAATGCTCGTAAAAAAAGCGATGAAAGGTCACGTAGATTTATTAGGTCCAGCTACAAAAGTGGGCAATGAACTTACCGGGATCCCTTCCTTTGACAAACCCGATTATTCTGAATTGTTTGCAGAAGAAAAGGAAATACTCCAAAATTTAAAAAAAATATTTTTGATGGTCGCCGGAAGTGCAGTTCAAAAATTCGGAGCAAAATTGGAAGATGAACAACAATTGTTATTGGCTTCTGCCGATATTTTAATTGAAATTTACATGGCAGAATCCAGCCTTTTGCGCACCGAAAAGAACTCAAAGCGCTTTGGTGAGGATACACAACAAGAACAAATTGCGATGTCTAAACTTTATTTATATCACGCTGTAGATAAAATTAATGAAAAAGCTAAGGAGGGAATTATTTCTTTCGCGCAAGGAGATGAACAAAGCATGATGTTAATGGGCTTAAAGCGCTTTACCAAATATCAAAATCAGCCAAATGTAGTTGAATTGAGAAATATTATAGCCGAAAAACTGACTTCAGAAAACAAATACGTTTTTTAAGCTTTTCTCTTTTTCAAATTCTAATTTAGGGGTTTTCTAAAAAGAATTTTAATTCCCCAGATCACTCCGGTTTCGGAGAATCTGGGGAATCTCACGTATGTGGTGGTGAAAATATGGGATCAACGTCGCCTAATAGTTCCTTCCACCTATTTTATTGAAAATACCTTCCAGAACTGGACCCACCAGTCGGCTGATATTCTCGGGACTGTTTTCATATATACAAATTATGAGGTCTCTTTTGAAGCGTTAAGGGGAGAACTCACAAGATTACTTGAAAGTTCTCCCCTCTGGGATAAAAAAGTAAATGTGCTTCAGGTAACCAATGCCACTGAAAAAGCAGTGGAAATACGTGCCCTTATGAGTGCTAAAGATTCCAGTACTGCCTGGGATTTGCGCGTATTTATCCGTGAAATGCTACTGGTATTCTTAAAAGAAAATTATCCTGAAAGCTCGCCGAAAACCCGAATTTCTTTATCAAATCCTTCCAAAGAAAATTCTTAATTATTTGTCCAAAGTTCTTCCTCAGGTAATAAACCACGAGAAAAATTAGCCGCTGTTTCAATTAATGCCAAATGTGAATAGGCTTGTGGAAAATTACCTAACAAACGCTTTGTCTCGAAATCAATATCTTCACTAAAAAGCCCAAGGTGATTACTGTAAGACAAAAGCTGATCAAACATTTCCTTTGCCCTTTTTCGCTCTCCTATTTTAAACAAGCTGTCTATAAACCAGAAGGTGCATATTGTAAAAGAAGATGTTGGTTTTCCAAAATCATCCTGATTTTTATATCGGTACATTAATCCATCTCTGCATAATTCCTTTTCTGTAGCTTTAACAGTACTTATAAACCTGGGATCCCGGGCGTTTATAAAACCATACTGTTCCATTAATAAAGTTGAAGCATCAAGATCCTTGGATCCATAAGACTGGGTGTAAGCATCAACTTCATCGTTCCATCCATTCTTATAAATATCATCATGAATTTCTGTGCGAAGTGCAATCCAGCTTTCATCATTAATTCCTTTTCTAAGGACCTCCCCTATTTTAATAGCCCGGTCTACGGCAACCCAACATAATAATTTAGAAAAAACAAAGTGCCTGTCTTCTGTTCGAAGTTCCCAAATTCCCTTATCGGGTTTCATCCAGTGATCTTCCACTATTTTCACAATTCCACGAACGATTGTCCATAATTCCTCACTGTTCTCCAACGAAGTTTCAAACTGAATAAATTGTTGATAGATCACCTCCATCAAAATGCCATAAATATCATTCTGCTTTTGAATGTAGGCAGCATTTCCAGTCCTTACAGGCTTTGATCCCTGATAGCCATCCAAATGGGTTAGTAAATGCTCTGTGAGATCCTTTTCCCCATTGATACCATACATGATCTGTATTTTTTCATCTTTATGAGGAATTAAGTTAATGATAAACTGAAGAAAATCGCTGGCCGATTTTGTATGCCCCAATCCTGCCATCACTTTTATAACCATAGAAGCATCCCTGATCCAGCAAAAACGATAATCCCAATTTCTCTCTTCTCCTATGGTTTCAGGAAGCGAAGTCGTTACAGCTGCTAAAACGGCTCCGGATTTTTCAAAACTTAATGCCTTTAGAACCAAAGCACTTCTTAATATTTCCGTATTATAATGAGTGTATTTAGTGGTTTTCTCACTCCAGTTCATCCAGTACATTTTGGTTCTCTGAAATTTCAAATAACAACGATCCAGATTTTGGGAGATCAATTTTTCGTGATAACCCAGAAGCAGGTAAGCATTTTCTTCAAGGGTAATTTCTGTGTAATTCAACACGTTTTCAAGATCGAAACTGGAGTACAGAAATAGCGAATCATACCTTCCATCCTTAGTATAGCTCTTGATGTAAGCTCCTTTATTATTAGAATATGTTTTTTCACTGGAAAATTCAAGCCTGGGATCATATTTGACTTTTAAAACAGGTTTCCCTTTAAGGAGTCGAAAAAACCTGATAATATCTGGCGGAGAATAATATGAACCATCTTCCCTCATATAACGAGGCATAAAATCTATAAGCTGAAAGGCGTGCTCCCCGTTATCATAAACCGTACTCACTATATTGGTTTGCCATAAATATTCCTGACTTATCTTGTAATCATCTGCTACATCCACAGAGAAGCTACCTCCTATTTTCTCATCCAGCAGCTTGGCAAATACGCCCGCAGAATTAAAATGAGGTAAACAACACCAATCTATAGAACCTGTTTTTGATACAAGTGCCGCACTTTTACAATTTCCAATAATTCCGTAGTCTAAATTCTTCATTTATTCTTAAAGTTCATTAAAAAGGATGACAAAGTAAATATAATTTCGGAAATTTAAAAAATATTGATTCCCTTAATATTCAGAATAAAAAGTTATGCGCAAAACCATCATTTTATCCAATAGATTACCTCTACAAATAACTATTTCAAATGAAGAACTTCAGGTTACCCCCAGTGTGGGAGGACTTGCAACCGGATTAAAATCATTTCACAGGGAAGGTGACAGTATTTGGATAGGTTGGAGCGGTTTAACAGAAGAGGAAATTCCGGTAAATTTAAAGGAAGAAATTAATGCCAAGGCTAGAGAAGAAGCCTGTATCACTGTAAGTTTTACAGCTGAAGAAATGGATGGTTTTTATTATGGCTTCAGCAACCGGAGCATCTGGCCACTGTTTCATTATTTTACCGAATATACAGAATGGGAATCCTGGCAATGGGAAATGTATAAAAAAGTAAATCAAAAATATGCTGAATCTGTAATTGAACATTACGAAGAAGGAGACAAGATTTGGGTTCATGATTATCAATTATTATTAGTTCCCAATATGATACGTGAGCAACGCCCTAATGCAACTATAGGATTTTTTAATCATATTCCCTTTCCTTCCTATGAGGTATTCAGAACAATGCCATGGAGGGAAGAGATCCTAAACGGAATGCTTGGCGCCGATCTTATCGGGTTTCATACCTACGACTATGAAAGGCATTTTTTAAGTTCGGTAAGACGTATCCTTAGACTTCAGGTAGAGTTTAATGAAGTAACACTAAACAACAGGAAAGTAAAAGTGGATTCCTTTCCCATGGGTATTGATTATAAGAAATTTGAACAAGCGGCTTTAAAACATTATGAAATTAGAGAGGACCAGGAAACTGAACTTCAGCAAAGATTAAATTTTCATAGAAAAAAATCACCCGATTCTCAACTAATTCTAAGTATAGACCGTTTGGATTATACTAAGGGAATTGCAAACAGAATTCGGGCTTTTGAATATTTCCTGGAAAAATATCCAGAATATGTTGGAAAGGTACGACTGGTGATGCTTGCAGTCCCTTCACGGTCGGACGTACCGCAATATCAACTTTTAAAAAAAGAAATCGATGAACTGGTAGGAAGAATCAATGGAAAGTTTGCAACCGTGAGTTGGATCCCTATATGGTATTTTTTCCGATCTATGCCTTTTGAAAATTTGATTGATCTCTATACTTCTTGTAATATCGCGCTTTTAACTCCAATAAGGGACGGAATGAATTTGGTTGCCAAAGAATATATCGCAACCAGAACCGATCAAACGGGAGTATTGATTTTAAGTGAAATGGCAGGTGCCTCGGAAGAAATGACGGAAGCAATCATCATCAATCCTAACAATTTTGAACAAATAGCTGATGCAATTTTACAGGCCATTAAAATGCCCAAAGAGGAACAAATTAGAAGAAATACATTGCTTCAAAAACGGTTAAAGCGATATAACGTAGCTCGATGGGCGACCGATTTCATGAATGCGCTTGATAAAACAAAAGAAAATCAATCTTCCTTAAAAGCCATTCATGTTTCCGAAGAAATCCAGAAGAAAATCCTCACGAGCTATAAAAATGCAAAAAACAGGATCCTATTCCTGGATTATGATGGCACCCTTGTGGGTTTTGAAGACAAACCCAACCAGGCAAAGCCAGATGAACCACTACTTGATTTAATAAACACCTTTTCTAAAATAAAAAATACCAAAGTAATTCTTATAAGCGGCCGGGATAAAGAAACTCTGGGAACATGGTGGAAAGACCTACCGATAGATTTAATTGCTGAACACGGAGTTTGGGTACGCAAAACGGGTAAGAGCTGGCAATTGAATGAAAAAGTACATAACAATTGGATGGAGAATGTAAGGCCTGTAATGGAAACATTTTGCGATAGAACACCTGGAACTTTTTTAGAAGAAAAAAATTATTCCTTTGCTTGGCATTATAGAAAAGCCGATCCTGAGCTGGGAGAAATAAGAGCACATGAACTATCCAATGTTTTGAAAGAACTCATTTCAAACCACGGATTAAGCGTTCTAGAAGGTAATAAAGTCCTTGAGATCAAAAGCAGTGAAGTTAACAAAGGGAAAGCCGCAGGAAAATTTCTGTTAAATAAAGATTTCGATTTTATTTTCGCAATTGGGGATGACTGGACAGATGAATTTTTGTTCCAGGCGTTACCGGAAAATGCAATAACCGTTAAGGTTGGAGCAAAAAAAACAGCTGCATCCTATTATGTTGAAGATACAAAAAGGGTTCGGGATTTACTTTTACAATTCTCCAGAGTAAACTAAGTAACTGACCTTAGGCAAAATTAATTATGAAATTGACTAAAAAAAGAGTTGACTGTTGATGCTAAAGAACTCGCTCAGGAGGGTAAGCACTTGTTTGACCTAACCCGCAATGGAAAAAACGCTTTACAAATATCAAAATCAGCCAAATGTATTTGAACTGAGAATTATTATCTTAGAAAAACTGAGTTCAGAAAATATATATGCTTTTTAAATATTCTTAATCAGTATTTTAGGCGGTTTGGATTTTGAGAAAACAAAATCCAAACCGCCTTTTTTTATTAATGTCAATATTTATCAGCGGTAGTGTTTTTAGAATATTAATTCACAAAGATTAAAAAATCAGATTAGGAATACAAGTGGGAAGACTGGATGTAAATTGTTAAAAACCTTAGCAAATTAAAATAAATATTATACCAAACTTAACTTTCTAAAATTTATCAACTTATTAATTAACAGTAACTTTATATAATCTTTTTATGTGAAACCAAATAAAAAAAATATTATTATGAATGCAGGAAAATTTTTAACAGGATTATTATCAGGTGCAGCCATAGGAGCTGCAATTGGATTATTATTTGCCCCAAAGAAAGGTGCTGATACTCGTAAAAAAATCACTGAAACCAGTGATAGTTATTTGAAAGATGCTAAAAGTAAATTCAATAATTTTGCAGATAATGTAAACGAAAAAGCAGAAGCATTAAAAGCAAGGGGAAAAGCAAATTTGAGCGATAACAAAGCTGAAGAAACAATGAATCAGGCAAAAGCGGAAATTCATGACATGAAATCTCGTTAGATTCATTTTCACATTTTTTTTAAAACCCTGAAATTTTCAGGGTTTTTTTATTTCCTTAATGGCAGCATCTTTTCCTGTTTTTCATATTTATCAAAAGTTCCGATAAATCACATATAAGTTACCTTGTATGGAATTGTAATAGATAACTTTTTCTTTGGAGTTGCAAGAGTTGGTAAAAATGGATTTGAAAGTGTGGTGGTATTTCCATCAGGAACTTTCAGGTAATCT